>JBFJNB010000164.1:0-6241 GCA_041633655.1 Lysobacterales bacterium
CCAGGCCGCGAGCTTGTCCGCGAAACGCATGCCGGCATGCGCGGGGCTGGTCGAGGGCAGGCGGATCATCGGAATCGCGTCGAAGGGCTCCGGCAGAGCCGGCAGTACCCGCTTGCGGTAAGTCTGGGCCGCCTTGGCACCGTTGCAAAACACCGCGCGGATGCCGGAATGGGCCTTGAAAAAACCGGCGAAATCGTTGGCCACGATCGAGGCCTCCACGATGTCGCCGTCCAGGCTCCCGGGCCGGATGCACGCCGCCAGCACATCCCACAGCGCCACCCGTCGCTCGATCAGCGCTTCGCAGCGCAGCGGGTACGGCAGTGTCCGGTCGATCGCGAACAGGCGCTCGATGATGGTCCAGAACGCATTGCGTGGATGGGCGTAGTACTGGCTGGCCGCGAGCGATGCCTTGCCCGGCATCGAGCCCAGAATCAGCACCCGGGCGCCGGCGCCGGCCACCGGTGGAAAGCTCCTGACCCGCGCCATCGCGATCAGGGCCGTCCGCGCCAGGCGCCGAGCACGGCGGCGGCCAGCAGCAGCAGCCCGGCCGCCAGCAGCCAGTGTCGCGCGGGGGTCGGGGTGTTGAGTTTGATCGAGCCGTCGCCGATCACGGTCCAGCCGGCCCAGGCGGTTGGCGGGTAGCCGGCGGCGGCCAGATCGGCGCCGGCGCGGGTCAGCGCGGCCTCGAGCGGCTCGCCGTTTTCGAGCCGCTGGTACAGACGCTGGACGAACGCCGCCGCGTGGGCGTCGTCGACCGGCCACAGATTGGCCAGCACCGCATTGGCCCCGGCCGCCAGGAAACCGGCGGAAAGCCCGATCAGGCCCTCGCCGGTCAGCATCCGCCCGGCCGCGGCCTCGCAGGCCGACAGCACGATCAGCTTGGGCGGAATCGTCAGTGTCTCCACTTCGGCCAAGGTCAGCCAGCCGTCGTGTGCCTGATCCGCGGCCAGCACCACAGCCGACGCCTCTGGATTGGCCGCATTCAGCACCGCATGGGTCGCGAAATGCACCAGCCCGACGCTGGACTCGAGTGCGGCGCGGGCGCGGCTTTCCGTGGCCGCCTCGCCGCGGTCGATCCGGGCCCGGTCGCCGAGCAGTTGCGCCAGCGCCGCCGCTTCGCGCTCGGCCGCGGGCAGTCGTTGGGTCCGGAGCGGGGTCCCGGCTGGCGCCCCTGCCTGCGGCAGCTTCGGATCGGCGAAGACGCGCACCTGGCGCGGATCCGGCCGGGTCCGGTCCCGCCGCAGCCACGCGGCGAGCGAAGGATAGACCTCGATCCGGTCCAGGTGGGGGGAGAGACCCTTCAGCGCCTGCACCGGCACCGCATACAGAGCCGCATCGGGGATCACGGTCAGGTGCTCGAGGCCGTCGTGGTCTCGCAGCAGCGGGGCCAGCAGCTTGTCATGGAGCCGTCGGAGCGCGTTTTCGAACGCGTCGCCGCGGGCGCCCCGGACGCTCGAATTCAGCAGCGCCAGCGCCAGCTCGATCGGACCCGGCCGGTCCAGCGGGTGGGCGCCGATTGCATCGCCGGTCAGCAGATATACCCAGCTTCCCTCGGGGCCTTCCGGGTGCTCCCAGTGAAAGTAGGCGATCCCCTGACCGGGTTTGAGGGTCGCCCGGATGCGCGCGAAATCAAGACGGGGCGGCAGCTCGGACCGACGCGCCATGGGCTCGAGGAAGCGCTCCGGCATCGCTTCGAGGCGCGCGAACGCCGCGCGCGCGTCCGCGCTCAACGGTCGGGTCCCGGTGCCGCGCACCGCCGCGGCCCGATCCCACCAATCGTCGATAAGCTCCTGCATCGGCTCGGTGGTTTCGCCGACGCCGCGGCGGACGTGGCGGATTTCGTCCAGCAGGGCCACCACCTGCTCCAGGGCTTGGGGCGGGAGATTGCCCTCGGCGACCTCGATTGCGATGCGTCCCGCAAGCCAGTAGTGATCCTCGTTCAGGAAGCCGAGGAATTCGAGGCGCCGCGCCGGGGTCGCCTGGCGTTCGCGGCGGCGGGCCTCGGGCGCCAGCAGTTCCAGCGACCGCGCCAGCGCGGTTTCGCCCGGGGCGGTGTTCCACAGCAGCGCCAGCTCGGCGCGGGTCACCTGCAGCTCGGCGTTGGGGTTGCCGGAAAGCGTTACCGCGCGGCGCGCGATTTCGATCAGCTCGGCGGCGGATCGGTCGTCCTCGGCGCTTCCCTCGACGATCGCGAATGCGAGCTCGGCCGCGCAGCGCGTCGTGGACCGGTGGTCCCCGACCGCCATCGCCTCGCGCAGGCACTCGCGCAGGTGCACGGAACGCCGGGCTGGATCGATTCGCGCCAACAGCGCCCGCGCGCGGAGCCGGTCGTTGGTAGGCGTTCGTTCATCCTCCAGCAGCGCCTCCAGGGCACCGACTGCGTCCGCCAGGCGGCTCGCGGAAGTCTGCAGCGAACCGGATATGTACAGCGAGAAAATCCGATTGAACTCCTCCGAGGACGCGACCACGAGATTTTCCTGGGCGCGCGCGAGATCCCTGACCTCGCCATACTCGATGGCCGCCCGCTCGGGATAGCCCAACAAACGCAGCACGCCGGCGCGGGTCGAGCGCAGGTAGAGGAGGTCCTCGGGGTCCGCGTGCGGCGTCAGCGGCTCGATCTCCGCCAGCAGGTGCTCGACCCGTCCCAGGTCGACGAGCCCGGACAGGCGCAGCCGGGCCAGCGTCAACGCGGATTTGAGGCGGTCCTTGGGCACCCCGCTGCGCTGGGCGAGAAGATCGGCCTTCTCGGCCTCCCAGATGGCCTCCTCCAGCCGATCGTTGCGGCTCAGCGCGTACACGTGCAGGCGCCGCGCCCGCAGCTCGCAGGCGGCGTCTCCGGCAAACAGGCAGTATTGTGTCGCAGTTGCCGCCCGCTCGAGCAGATCCTCGAAGAGCCCCTGCGACAGCGCCAGCTCGGCCAGCGCCAGCGAGGCCGGACCGCGGTCCGGCTCGGGGACCTGGACCAGCAGGCTCTCCAGACGGCGGGTGGCTTCCGCGTACTCGCCACCCGACCGTGCCCATCGGACCAGGCACCCGGGCTCGTCGCCGGCCCCGGTGGGGCAGAGCTCCTGCGCCGCGGCGCTCGTGGTCACCGCGGCGAGCACGATCCCGAGCGCCGCGAGCCGTTGATTCAGGGTGCGCGCCGCCGGTCGCTCCGGTGGGTCGATTGCCGGCAAAGCCCGCCCGGAACAGCCTCTGGCGGGCGGTCGATCAGCAGCCGCAGCCCATCACCCAGATGACCACGATGACCCCGACGGCTGCGCCGAGGAAACCGCCGATGGCGGATGAGAACAGCACCGACTGCACACGCGGTGGCGGAATCGGAACGCTCGGTTCGTCGGCGCTGCTCGGGCTCGGTCCATTACTCATGATCTGACCCCCTTCGGGTTGACAGTTGCGAGAATTCGCCGCGGACCCATCCGCGGCGGCGGAATCGGCACACTCGGCTCGTCGGCGCCATCCGGGCGCGGTTGTTCTTTCTCCTCGGGCGGTTGACCGTTCATCATTGACCCCCTCCTTCGTGTCGTGCGTTGTCAGAAATCCGGTGCCTACATGGCGCGGCCGTTACCAAAGCGGGTCCGATATTACCCCGCTCAAGGCTCCCCGGGCAGCGTGATCGTGCGCACCTCCGACTCGGCCCCCGGATTTGGTCCGTCGATCGCGACCACATACCAAAGCACGGTCGCGCCGGGACCGAAGGTTTCGACCACCTCGGCATCGAGCACCATGGGCTCTGAAACGGGCAACTCCAGGCGGCGCTCGCCGTCGGGCGAGTACAGCACGATTTTATGGTGGCTGGCCCCGGTCGGGTCGCGCCAGCTCAGGGTCGCGCCCGGCGCGAGCACCGCACCGTCGGCGGTCAGCAGTTGCGGGGCGTCGCCGTGCCCGCGCATCACCCCCGAGTCGACCGGCGGCGCCAGCGGCCCCGGTTCGCGCGGGCCGAGCCACACCAGCGCGACCAGCAGCGCGGCGCTTCCGGCCAGCGCCGGTACCAGCACCGGCGCGCGCAGCCAGCGCTGCCACCACGGCGCCGCCGGGTCGGGCGCCGGCGGTCTCAGCCCCGCCTCGTCCGCGATCATTTTGGCCGCCTGCCAAGCCTGCGCGCAGTGGGGGCAGGCGGCGGTATGCAGGATCACTCGATAGCGCTGCCGCGGCGGAAGCGCCAGATTCAACGCATCCCAGATCACCTCGGGTGCCGGGCAATCGGGACCCGGCGGCCCCTCCAGCCCGGCCGCGAATGCGGCCTTCAGTTCTTGTTCATACCAGGACATGGTCGATCCCCTTGCCTTCCAGGCAGGCACGCAGATCCGCGAGCCCGCGGTAAACGCAATTTTCCGTCCGTTTGGCGGGCCAGCCCAAAAGCCGGGCCGCGTCCGGTACCGAGTGACCCTGCAGATAGAGCACCAGCGCGGCGCGCCGTGTCTCCACCAGCGATCGCAGGCAGTCCCGCAGCGCGTCGCGGGCGTCGGCAGCGGCGGTCCACTGCTCCGGCCGTTGGTCGTGCTCGGCGGCTAGCTGTTCCGGCGAAAGTTCGGCGCTGGTCGTCACTGGGCTCCTCGACTGTTTTCTGATTTCGTCGATCACGATGCTATGCGCCACTCGATAAAGATAAGACGCCTGATAGGTGCCGATTCCCTCACCGGAGGCGCGCTGGTGGAGCTTGAGGAGCGCATTCTGGACCAGGTCCTCCCGCGCATCGGGGGTCCAGCGCGAACAGAGTCGGTCGATCGCGCGTTTCAGCACGGTTCGAACTTGGTCGAGTGTGTCGATCGTCAACGGCCGGTATCCAGCGTGTCCTGGTACCGGCAATGATACCGAAACGGCATCGCGGCGGCCCATCCCCCGGTTCCGGGTGAGGGGGATCCCCGGTTCGAGCGTTACTTGAGGTGAGCCGGTAACGCGTTCCGCCGTCCGACGGCGGCCGCGAGGGAAGCAGGCCGCGTCAGGGCGGCAATGGAGAACCCGCTCCGGCGCTACCGGGCCCGGCGGGTCGTGACCGGCCCGCCCGGCCCTTTAGTCACCAAAGATGGGGAGCCAATCATGAACGACAGAAAAGCTGCAATCGCGAAAGACGACCTGAGCGACAAGACGCTCGATCAGGTTTCGGCCGCCGAGTTTCTCTCCGCGCTGGACCGCAACAGCGTATCCATCACGGTATGGCCCGAGAAGAAGAAACTCGAACTCTACACCGAGCCGGAGAACTGGGGGCGGTTTCGCTTCCGCGACGTATTCGACGTCATCACCAGCGAGAAAAAGAAATACGAGCTGGAAAAACTGCCCGGCTTCGAGCGGGTCCGCGATCCGATCGGCGAGCGCGTCAACCCGGCGATCTACGACCGGCTGGCCGACCAGATCGCGGAGCGGATTGCCGCCCGTCTCGGACGGTAATACCGGCGATGGATGCACGCATGCCTAGCATCGCGGTCATCGGCGAGCAGAGCGACACGCTGTGTCGCTCTCTCGCTCGGGCGCTGAGTGCCGACGGCGTCCCGGTGCTGCGATCGACGCCCGGGGAATTGAGCTCGCTCAAGGTCTCGCTCGGAGAGAAAATGATGCTGGTCGAAGGCCAGGTCGTCGCGGGGGTGTTCTTCCACTGCCATCCGGATCGCTGCTTTTCGGACGGCTACGTCGCGGAAGACCGCGCGTTCTGCGATGCCGAGACCCGCGCGATCTGGCTGTCCGCGCTCAACCTCGGCGCGGTGTTGGCGATCAACCGCTACGACGCGACGGCCTGGTTCGAGGGACTGGGATGGGCCTCCTGGCGGCGGCGCCTGCGCGAGGCGGGAATCCCGGTCGCCGACATCCACGTCGGTGGTGGCCGGCACAGCACAGGGCACTGGCAGCTCTTTGCCAGCGGCCACCAGCGGCCACTGCCGCGTCCCGAGGTCCAGCGTTGCCTGGCCGCGGCGGTGACCGAAAGCGAACACTCGCGCTCGGTAGTGGCCGTCGGCGGCGAAATCCTGGGAGGGTGCAGCTCGCCGAGCGCGCACGCCGCTGCCGCCCTGCTCGCCGAGGAGGGCATCTGGCTGGCGCAGCTCCAGCTCGATCAGCACGGTGCGCTGCTCGGGGTCGATCCCGTGCCGCGCGTCGAGGATTCGGCTTCGATTCAACAGATAACCCGCAGGGCACAGGGAGCTTTTCATGAACATCTTGATCGTTGGCGATACGGAAGACCTGACCGCGGCCTACATGGGCTGGCGCGCGCGCAAGCGCGGGTGGCAGGCGCTGAAGCTGCGCGAAG
>JBFJNB010000165.1:0-6240 GCA_041633655.1 Lysobacterales bacterium
CGAAGCTCAGGATCAGCGCATCGGTGCTGCGGCGGCGCGCCATCGCGTGGTCGCCGCAGCCGATCCCGCGCGAGACCACCGAAGAGGCGCCGGCGCCGAGGCCGATCGCGAGGCTCGAGACGGTCAGCATCACCGGGAACGAAAACGACAGCGCCGACAAGGCATCGGTGCCCAGGGTGGCGACGAAGAACGTGTCCACCACCGAGTTCGAGATCAACGCCAGGATCCCCCAGATCATCGGCAGGGTCAGCCGGATCAGGTGTCCGCGCACCGACCCCTCGCTCAGCGAGCGGTGATTGCGGCGGGGTTCGTCTTCAGGCGAGGGGCGCACGGATGAAGCTCGGTAACAGGGCGACCGAGGATACCGGAGCCCCCGTCAACATGGAAACAGAAGCCAGCGGCCGGATTCCCCGACTCGATCCAGATTGTCGATCGCGAAGCGGGGTCAACGCCCGGCGCGGCGAGCTTAACCTTGAGCTCGCCGGTGGTGGTCGACGACTTGCCTTCGCCGGCGCCTGCGCGGCCACGGCCGTCACCCGACGGCGGCCGCTATAATGCGGCGATGGTTGTTCCCCTCGCCGCGCCTGTCCCGGAGCTACTGGTCACCGCAACCCCGCTGGCCGGCGGCGGGCGCGGATTGCCGGCGCTGGACGACAACGGCGTTTCGCTTATTTGCGCCCCGCGATGGTGCGCGTCGCGACCCACGATGCGGCGCCGAGCGTGGCCAACGGGTTCCCAGCCTACCTCACGGTGCCCGACCCGGACAGCACCGAGGTGATGTCCTTCCAGCACCCGATCGATGCCGATTTGGCGGTGGGCTGGTGGTCAGGGGGGCCGTGGCAGTTCGCCGCCGAGGGCCGCTACCGGGCGATCGTCGGCTACCGCGGCGTCGACACCGTTCCCCCGTTCCTCGTCGGCCCGACCGTGTTCGCGAGCGGTTTCGAGTAGCCCTTGGTCCGCAACCAGCCCAACCGCGCGGCGCTCGCGGTCCTCGCCGGGGCCTTGCTCTGCGCCTGCGAACAGCCGCCGCCGGAGGTCGCGCCAGCGCCACCGGTCGCGGCCGATTGGCTGATCGAGATCGGCGCCGAGGCGGGGCTCGATTTCCGTCACGACTCGGGGCTGGACTCGAGCTTCTTCATGCCCCAGATCATGGGTTCGGGCGGCGCGCTGTTCGACTACGATCTCGATGGCGACCTGGACGTCTTCCTGGTCGATTCCGGACGCCGGGGAAGCGGTGCCCCGGGCGCGCTTTTCCGGCGCGAGGCCGACGGGCAATATGGAGAAGTCACCGCTCGAGCCGGGCTGACCGACCCGGGCTACGGGATGGGCGCCACGGTCGGCGACTACGACAACGACGGCGACCTCGATTTGTTCGTGACCCGGTACGGGCGTAACTCTCTCTACCGGAACGCGGGCGACGGCAGCTTCGAGGACGTGAGCGAGGCCGCCGGGATCGGCGACGACGCCTGGTCCACGTCGGCTTCGTTTTTCGATTACGACCTCGACGGCTTCCTCGACCTGTACGTGGCCAACTACCTGACCTACGATCCCGCCCGCTCCTGCGCCGACCAGTCCGGGCGCACCGAGTACTGCGGCCCGCAGGCGTTCCCGGGCGCGGCCGATTTCCTGTACCACAACCTGGGCGACGGGCGCTTTGCCGAGGTCGCGCGCGAGGCCGGCACCCACAGCACCGCCGGCAAGGGCCTCGGGGTCGTCACCGGTGACTTCGACGACGACGGCGACCAGGATGTATACGTGGCCAACGACGGGGTCGCCAACCAGCTCTGGATCAACTTGGGAACCGGCCGCTTCGAGGACCGCGCTTACGCGTTCGGGGTCGCGGTCAACGGCTTCGGCCAGCCCGAGGCCGGGATGGGGATCGCGCTCGGCGACGCCGACGGCGATCTGTCCCTGGACCTGTTCGTGACCCACCTCGACCGGGAAACCAACACCCTGTACGGCGGCACCGCGGCCGGCGTCTTCCAGGACGCGACCGCGGTCTCGGGTCTCGGTCCCGACTCGCTGCCATGGACCGGCTTCGGCACCGGTTTCCTCGATCTCGAAAACGACGGCGACCTGGACCTGATCGTGGTCAACGGCCGGGTGCGGCGGGCGGCGGGCGTGCCGACGCCGTCCGATGCGCTACTTGCCGCGTACGCCGAGCCCAACGCGCTGGCGCTGAACATCGGATCCGGGCGCTTCGCCGATCACTGCGCGGCCGCGCGCGCGTTTTGCGGCGCGCGCGAGGTCAGCCGCGCGCTGATGCTCGGCGACGTCGATGCCGACGGCGACTTAGACGCGGTGGTCACCAACTCCAACGGCCCGGTGCGGCTGTACCGCAACGACGCGCCCGATCCCGGGCACTGGCTGGTCGTGCGCGCGCTCGATGCGCGCCAGCGACGCGATGCGGTAGGATCGCGCGTCTATGTGCTGGCGGACGAAACCTGGCGGGTGCGACCCGTGACCCACGCGATGGGGTACCTGAGCGCCACCGAGGCGACCGTTCATTTCGGCCTCGGCCGCAGCGCTCGTGCCGACGCAATCGTCGTGCGCTGGCCCGATGGCGCCCATGAGCGGTTTCCGGCCACCGCGGCCGACCGCCGGCTGACCGTCACCCGCGGCGAGGGGGTCCCGGCGAGCCCGCCGGGGCGGAACCAGTGACCACCGGCGCCTCGAAGCTGCGCTTCGCGCTGATCGCCGCGCTGGCCCTGGCGCTGCTGGCCGGCGTGGCCGGATGGCTGCTGGTTGAGCACCAGGGCCGCGGGCTCGAGCGGCGACTGCCGACGGTGGACACAAGCGCCAGCGAGCCGCAGGTCGCCGCGCGCATCGAGCAGGCCGTGGCAGGCGTACGCGCCGATCCGGACCGCGCCCGCGCCTGGGCCGAGCTGGCGCAGGTACTGCACGCGCACGCCTTTCACGCGGCCGCGGTCGATGCCTATCTGGAGGCGCGCGCGCTCGACCCGGGCGATTACCGCTGGCCGTATCTGGCAGCGCTGGCGCAGGCCAAGCTCGACCTGGCCGCGGCGGTTGCCCATTTCGAAACCGCCGCGGCGCTCGAGCCCGCCAACCCCGCCTTCCACGTCAATTTCGGCGACCTGTTGCTGCAACTGAACCAGCCGGCGACGGCGGCCGAACGCTACCGGCGCGCGCTGACCATCGATCCCGCCACCGGCCACGCGCACTACGGGCTGGCCCGGATCGCGCTGGCAGATGACGACCCGGGCTCCGCGCGCGCGCTCCTGGAGCGCGCCGCGGCCGCGGCCCCCGACCACGCCGAGGTACAAGCGCTGATGGCCCAGGTCCTCGCGCGCGGGGGCGACGCCGAGGCGGCGCGGCGCGCCGAGCGACTGGCCCGCGCCGGGGGTGCAACCCGGGCCGAAGACCCGGTGGTCGCGGCGATGGAAGCGCTCGCGGTCAGCTCCACCGCGATCGCACGGCGCGGCGCGCGGCTGGCCAAGGCCGGCGATTACGTGGCTGCCGAACGCGCCTTCCGTCAGGTCCTGGAAATCCGCTCCGGACACCCGCGCGACCACGCCAACCTGGGCGCCGCGCTGGCGCGGCAGGGCAAGATCAAGGCCGCGATCACCGAGTTCCGGCGCGGCCTGCAGTTCGCCCCGGATGACGCCGATCTGCTGAACAATCTGGGCCAGACCCTGGCCGAGGCCGGCGATCTGGGCGGCGCGGCGGAACTGCTTGAGCGCGTGATCGAGCTGGACGAGACCCGCGTCGAGGCGCGCGTGAACCTGGGCGCCGTGCGCGAACGCCAGGGCGATACCGAGGGCGCGGTCGGGCTATACCGCGCCGCGCTCGCGCTCGACCCGACCCACGCCGACGCATACACGAACCTCGGTAGCGCGCTGGCCCGAAGCGGTCGGATCACCGAGGCGGACGAGATCTGGAGCGCGGCTCTGGCGGTCGATCCGCGCAACCACGCGTCGCGCTACAACCTGAGCATGGCGCGGGTTGGCCAGGGCCGCCACCGCGAGGCGATCGCGTTGCTCGAGGAGGGCCGGCGGTACGCGCCGCGCAGTTCGAGATTTCTGGCCTTGCTGGCCTGGGAGCTGGCGACCGCGCCCGAGGAGAACTTGCGCGATGGGCGCGAGGCGCTGGCGCTGGCCCGAGTGCTGTTCGAGGCCGCTCCCCAAAATCCGGAACGCGCCGACCTGCTGGCCGCGGCGCTGGCCGAGAATGGGCGCTTCGAGGAGGCCGCCGGTACCGCCGAGGCGGCGCTCGCCGGGCTCGATCCGGCGCTGGAGCTGGCCGCCGCGATCAAGCAGCGTCTGAGCCTGTATCGCCAGGGACTGCCTTACCGCCAACCTCACTGAGACGGGGTCAGCCGTCGCACCCAGGCGAAAGCGGCCGCGTGGCGCAGCCGGGCGCGGGCCCACAGCCGCAGGTCGTCCATCGTCACGTAAATCGTCGGCAGAACGCACAGGCTGACCACCGTCGAGAACACCAGGCCGCCGACGATCGCGCGCGCCATCGGGAAATATGGCGGACCGTCGCCGCCGATCTGGGTGGTGCCGATGGTGAGCGGCAGGAGCCCCAGCACCGTCGTGCCGACCGTCATCAGGATCGGCCGCAGCCGGTCGCGGCCGGCCTGCACCACGGCCGCGCGTCGCAGCATCCCGCCACGCCGGAGCTGGTTGACGTGATCGATCAGCACGATGCCGTTGTTCACGACCACCCCGATCAGGATCAGGATGCCGATGAAGGCCATCAGCGAGAATACGGTACCGGTCGCGAGGAAGAACCAGAACACGCCGATGATCGAAAACACGATCCCGGTCACGATCGACAGCGGGTGGATCAGGGATTCGAACAGCGCCGCCATGATCACGTAGATGAACAGCACCGCGAGCAGGATGTTGCGGATCATCTTCTCCGCGGTTTCGTCCTCGAACTCGAAGCCGCGCCCGAACTTCCAGCCGTAGCCCGGTGGAAGCTGGATCCCGTTCATCACCGTCTCGATTTCCTCGCGCGCGGCCTCCATGGTCTTGTCGGCCAGTGTCGCGGTGATTCCGAGCGCGGTCTGGCGGTCCTGGCGGGTGATCTCCGCGGGGCCGCTGCGCAGGCTCACCTCCACCACCGCGGCGAGCGGAATCGAGCGCCCGTCGCCCACCGGCAGGCGCAACATCCTCAGGTTGTCGATGTTCTGGGTATCGCTGTCGCGAAAGCGCAGCGTGATCGGCACCTCGCCCTCGGGGCCGCGGAATTCGGACAACTGGGTGCCGCGCAGGGCTACCGCGATCGCGTTGGCGACTTGTTCGGCGCTGAGACCGTATTGGGCCGCGCGCTCGCGATCCACCCGCACCGCAACCTCGCGGTCGCCGGCCGCCATTTCGGTGCGCACGCCGCGCATCCCCTCGATCTGGGACAGCGCCAGCACGACGTCCCGGGCCAGCTCCGCCAGGCGCTCGCTGGACTCTCCGGTCAGCGACAGCCCGACCCCCTCGGCGCCCCCGGAGCGCTCCTGATCGAAACTCGGGCGTCCGATCGCGATCTTGGGCAGGCCCTCGAGGATCATCTCCTTGATCTCGGTGGAGGACTTGATCGCATCTTTGTCCTCGGTCAGCAGGATCGACGACTGCGCGGTACCGTCCTCGTCGTAATAGGTATAGACCTTGCGGATCTCGAAGCGCTCCTGGTTGGCGTACAGGTAGTCCTCGATCTTGTCCACCGCCGGCCGGATCCGCTCCAGCGGATACTTGCCGTCCAGGTTGTAGCGCAGGAACAGATCCCGGTCCATGGTCTCCGGGAACATGTCCTGCTCCACGACGCTGAGCGGGATCGCCCAGCTCAGCAGGATCGCCAGGATTCCGCCCCAGGCCAGCCAGCGGTGCTTCAGGGTGTAGTCGAGAAAGCGCGCGTAGCGCTGCTTGAGCCGGTCCACCGAGGTCTCGCGCCGATCACTGGGGGGCTTGACCCGGCTGGCGACCATCGGGATCAGGGTCTGCGCGATCACCAGCGAGGCGGTCAGCGAGATGCAGATCGCGACCGCCACATGCTGCATGTAGACCTTGATCTCGTCCATCTCCCCGAACAGGTTCGGCAGAAACACCGCCATCGTCGTCAGGGTGCCGGCCAGCACCGCCAGCCCGACCGCGCGCACGCCCGCGATCGAGGCCGCGGCCGGATCGCCGGGGTGGCGCTCGCGCTCGGTGAAGATCGACTCCGAGATCACCACCGCGTTGTCGACCAGCATGCCGACCGCCAGCATCAGCCCCATCATCGACAGGA
>JBFJNB010000166.1:0-6232 GCA_041633655.1 Lysobacterales bacterium
CGCTCGATCGCCAAGCACCTGAGCGCGAGCGCGGCCGAGACCGTGGTTGTGGCCCAGATCGAGGACCCGATCGCGGTCGAGTCGATCGACGAGATCGCGGCGGTGGACGGGATCGACTGCCTGTTCATCGGCCGCATGGACCTGACCGTCGCGCTCGGCGCGACCGGCCCCGACGCGCCCGAGGTCGTGGCCGCGGTCGAGGCGGTGTGCGCGGCGGCGCGCAAGGCCCGCCGCCGAATCGGGATGTTCGTCCCCGATCCGGCCGAGGTGCCCCACTGGCGCGCTCGGGGCGCAAGTCTGTTCCTGCTGTCGTCGGATCAGAATTTCCTGACCGCCGGGGCCAACGCGCTGGCGCGCGTAGTGCACGAAGACTGATCGCCCTGGCAACTCAGATTCGATAGAACGCCCGCGCGGTGCCGGCGACCATCGCGTGGCGCTCGCTGGCCGAGTATTCGCGAATCAACGCCCGGTACTGGTCCCAGACGAACCGATAATCACGGTACAACTTGTCCACCGGGAAGTTGGAGCCGAACATGCACCGCCCGGGCCCGAACAGTTCGATCGCGGGCGCGACGAGCTCGCGCACCCGCTCGGCGGTCCAACGATGGTCGAACATGCCGAACCCCGAGAGCTTCAAATACACGTTTGGAAGCTCGGCCAGCCGTCCCAGCTGGCGGCGCCAGAAGTCGAGCCCGTCGGGCGATCGGTCCCACGGCGAGCCGCAGTGGCACAGCGCGACCCGGAGTCGGGGGAGGTCTCGCAGCAGGTCGACCACCGCGGGCAATTGCGGCGGCACCAGCTGCAGGTCGAACGACAATCCCAACTCCGCCAGCCGGCCCAGGTTGCGCCGCCAGCGCGGATTGTGCACCAGCGCGCCGGTGCCGGTTCTTTGGTCCTCCTCCGCGGCACGTCCGAGGATCTGGCGAATGCCGCGAACGTTGGGATGCACGCGCTGCGCCTCCAGCACCGCCGGTGCGTCGGCGGCGGCCAGGTCGCAGAACGCGACGATCGCGTGCGGCATGCCGCCGGACTCCGGGGCTTCGGCGGTTTGCTGCAGCCAGCGCGTCTCGGCTATCGATTCCTCGACCGCTGACCCGACCTGCACGTGGACCGACTGGACAACCGCAAGATCGCCGATGTCGCGGCGGAAATCGGTCACCAAGTAGTCGCGCTGAATCGGGGTGGGATCACCGAAGAACCGCCGCACGCCCTTCTCCAGCAGCCATGGATAGTGGACCGCGCTCAGATCCCACAGGTGATGGTGGGCGTCGACTAAGGGTTGGGGCGCATTCATGGCGGTGCCAATTGCTTCGCAGTCAGCGCTCGGGGCGGGGGATGCCGCTATCATCTGTACCTCATTGAAAAAATTAACTTTTACGGGTCATCCAGAACCCGGACATGGAATCGCGGACGATCCTGCACTCCCGGGGCCTGAGTGCCGACTTCGGCATCGACTGAGCGCTGGAGTTGGCTCGGGCGGGGAGCGAAATTGGCGCTCCCCTGCCCCGTCTCTCAGGCACGTCGATCCGTCACTACCTGCGCGACCAACAAGCGGCTGCCCACCCGGCTCCGTTCTCCCAAAAAGATGTACTTCGAATGCAAACTCAGCTTCGAAAATGGGGTTGCGTCAAATGCCGGTTCTCCTTTCGCTGGATGACGGTACCTAGCTGATTTTAAATCACTAACGTGCATTTTCGGCAAAAAGAATGAACTTGATTCATTGTTGCATTCGAAGTACATTGTGCCGGCCCGCAGTGCGGGAAGAGGGGTTCTTTATGCCGTCACCGACCTTCAGTAGACAAAAGATGCTTGAACGCTGCGTGCGCTACGTCGATCTGCGCCCGTGCACCACGGCGTTCATCGACACGCGAACGCCGGGCAGCGAGGAGAAGGAGAATTTCACCATCATCGGCCCGGGCGTCGCCGAGAACCCCGATCAGCACGTGCACATCGACATCCCGCACGGATTCAACATCGGCGCTGCGCGTCAACCGCCCGGATGCGTGAACTCGCAGCACAGCCACGAAACCGCGGAAGTATTCATCGTTCACGCCGGGCGCTGGGCGTTCACGCTCGGTGTCGACGGACGGGACGGCTCGGTCGAACTCGCACCCGGCGACACCATATCGATTCCGGTGCATGTTTTTCGCGGATTCACCAACGTCGGCGACGCCAGCGGCTTCCTGTTCGCGGTGCTGGGCGGGAACGATCCGGGTCGCGTGACCTGGGCGCCGTACGTATTCGAGCAGGCCAAGGATCACGGGCTCGTTCTCCTCTCCGACGGCCGCCTGATCGACACCACCCGGAACGAGACGATCCCCGCCGGGGCCACGCCGATGCCGCCGACCATGCCCGACCAGGCGGCGCAAATGCGATGCATGACCACGGCCGAACTGGCCGAATGCGTGGTCCGGGAGCGCGAACTGGAGGCGCTCGAGGTGTTCCCGTTCGGCGACCCCAACGGGGTTGGCGAGGCGCCGATCATCGGCGCCGAGAGCGCCGCCGAAGCGATCCCCGCCGGAAAGATGTCATGGCCTCACGGGTTTCACCTGCGGCGGCTGCGGATCGGACCGGGCAGCGCCACCCCGTACTATCGCCGCGCCGAGCCCGAGGTCCTGCTGATGCAGGCGGGCCGGATCGAATTCGACTGGGCCGACGACCGCCTCGAGGTCGCCGCCGGCGACGTGCTGACGGTGCCGGTGGACCTGCCGCGCCGCTACCGTAACCCCGGGGACACGGATGCAATCGCCTACGTCGTGCGCGGGGGTGACCGCCCCGGCGGGTTTTTGTTGGACTCCGTGGCGCAGGCGGTCGCGCGCCCGAGCACCGCGAAAGAGGACTGACTCCATGATTCGAGTACTGAAACCCGGCATTAGCGACGACCAGGCCGCCGCGATCGATGCGCGGGTGCGCGACACCGTCGAGGGGATCCTGGCCGACATCGAGGCCCGCGGGGACGCCGCGGTGCGGGAGCTTTCGGCGAAGTTCGACGGCTACGAGCCCGAGTCGTTCCGGCTGTCGGCGGACGCGATCGAGGCCTGCCTCGCGCGCTTGCCGGCTCAGACCCGTGCGGACATCGAGTTCGCCCAGACGCAGGTGCGCGGGTTCGCCCGGATCCAGCGCGATGCGATCCGCGACGTGGAGGCCGAGACCCTCCCCGGGGTCGTGCTCGGGCACAAGAACATCCCGGTCGGCAGCGTCGGATGCTACGTGCCCGGCGGGCGCTACCCGATGGTCGCCTCGGCCCACATGAGCGTGGTCACGGCCAAGGTCGCCGGGGTCCCGCGGATCATCGCCTGCGCCCCGCCCCACCAGGGCAAGCCGCATGACGCGATCGTGGCTGCGATGCACCTGGGCGGCGCCGACGAAATCTACTGCCTGGGGGGCGTGCAGGCGGTCGGCGCGATGGCGCTGGGAACCGAGAGCATCGACCCGGTCGACGTGCTGGTTGGCCCCGGCAATGCCTACGTGGCCGAGGCCAAGCGGCAGTTGTACGGGCGGGTCGGGATCGACCTGTTTGCCGGCCCCACCGAAACCCTGGTCATCGCCGATGAAACTTGCGACGGCGAAATGGCGGCGACCGACCTGCTCGGCCAGGCCGAGCACGGACCGAACTCGCCGGCGATCCTGCTGACCGATTCCGAACAACTGGCGCAGGACACGCTGGCCGAGATCGAGCGCCAGCTCGGGACCCTGCCGACCGCCGAGGTCGCCGGCCAGGCCTGGCGCGACTACGGCCAGATCATCGTCTGCGACACGCGCGAGGAAATGCTCGCCGAGGCCGACAGGATCGCCTCCGAGCACGTCCAGGTCATGACCCGCGATGATGATTACTTCCTGAACAACATGCGCAATTACGGGGCACTGTTCCTGGGCCCTGAGACCAACGTCTCTTACGGCGACAAGGTGATCGGCACCAACCACACGCTGCCGACGAAGAAGGCCGCCCGCTACACCGGGGGTTTGTGGGTCGGCAAGTTCCTGAAAACCTGCACCTACCAGCGGGTTGCCCCCGAGGCCTCGGCGATGATCGGCGAGTATTGCTCTCGGCTGTGCGAGCTCGAGGGCTTCGCCGGCCACCAGGCCCAGGCGGACCTGCGGGTGGCGCGTTATGGCCATCTCAAAGCCCAGGGCCAGGCCAAGACCGGCTGAGTCGCCGCATCGTGCCTGAGCTGCATACGGGCGGAGGTCCCGGGCCCGCGCTTTGTCCGGTGCTGCGGGTCGGATAAGCTGAGATCGATATGAACCGCCGCACGGGCATGTACGGGGCCGAGTCCGACATCGTCGACTACATCCTCGGTATCACGTTCGAGATCTGGGAAGAGCGCGGGGTCGAGCTGATCCACCGGTATTACGCCGAGGACTGCGTGGTCTACGGCCTGGATACGATCACCCACGGCGCGGCTGAGATGGTGGCGCGCACCCGCGACACCCTGACGTCGTTCCCGGACCGGCTGCTGCTGGCCGAAAACGTGATCTGGGCCGGCAATCGCGCCGACGGCTACTACACGTCGCACCGGCTGCTGAGCCTGATGACCAACGACGGACCCACCGCTTACGGCCCCGCGACCGGGGCGCGGGTAAGAATGACCAACATCGCCGACTGCGTCGTCGAAAATGGGGTCATCGTGCGGGAATGGCTGGTGCGCGACAACATGACCTTGGCGACCCAACTGGGCGCTGGCGCGGTCGCGGCGGCGCGCGACATGGCGACGCGGCGCAGCCCCGAACTGACCCGCTGGCTCGAATCGGAGACCGCTCGGGTCAGCGCCTCCGTGATTCCGGACTCCGCGCTCGGTCCGGCGAGCCCGCGCGAGGATCCGACCGCATTCGCGTGGCGGGTGCTCACGAGTTGCTGGCACGGCAACCGGGATATCTTCGACACCACCCACGCGCCCTACAGCGTGCTCCACCGCTCCCCGCTGCGGCACTATTCCGGCCGCGACCGGGTCTACGGCTACTACCAATCGCTGCGCGCGGCGCTGGGCCACGTGCACTTCAGCGTCGACCACGTGGCCAGCCAGCCGTTCGCCCAAACCGGCACCGACATCGCGGTCCGCTGGAGCGCCACCGGGACCCACGACGGTCCGATCATGGAGGTCGAGCCCACCGGCAAACCGCTGTTTATCATGGGCGTGACCCACTGGCGCTGCATCGGCGACCGGATCGCGGCGGAGTTTACGATCTTCGACGACTTGGCCGTGTTGAGCCAGGCCCTCGGCGACGTCGAGGTCGAGGTCGACTGACAAAAAAGGAAGCCGCCTTGGCCGACTACCAGGACAGCAAAGCGCGAGTGTTGCGCTTCTATGACGACTTCGAGGCCGCCTCGGCCGAAGCGACGGCCGTGGTTTTGAACCGCCACACCGCCCCGGGCTACCGCTTTCGCTGCGTCCACCCGTTCAACGAACTCAATGGGGCCGAGGCGGTCGCGCGCAGCGTCTGGCAACCGCTGCGTCGCGCGTTTACCGGGATGCAGCGGCGCCAGGAAATCCTGATGGCCGGGACCAACGAAAAAGACGGCAAGCCCTGGGTCATCAGCATGGGCAATTTCATGGGGCTGTTCGATCGAACGTGGCTCGGTATCCCGCCGACCGGCAAGATCGCGTTTCTTCCCTACGCCGAGTTCCATCGGGTCGAGGGCGATCGAATCGCCGAGTCCGCGCTGTTCTTCGACATCATCCGTCTCATGAACCAGGCCGGGTTGTCGCCGCTGCCGATGCAGACCGGGGCCGAGATCATCCACCCGGGGCCGCGAACCCATGACGGCCTGCTGCTCGACGTCCAGGACGAGGCGGAAACGGCGCGCACGCTGGCGCTGGTGAACCGGATGAAGGAACACGTCACGACGACCTACGAAACGGGATACCCGCGTGAGCTGCTGGCCGAGACGTGGCACGAGGACATGCTCTGGTACGGTCCCAGCGGCATTGGCTCGACCTACACGATCGACCGCTACCGCGAGCAGCATCAGATGCCGTTTCGGAAGAACCTGACGGACATCGTGTTCAACGGACACGTCTGCCGTTTCGCCGAAGGACACTACGCCGGCTGGTTCGGCTGGCCCAACCTGACGATGACCCCTACCGGGGGTTTCCTGGGCCTGCCGGCGTCCGATCGGCGGGCCGACATGCGGGTCGTCGACATCTACCGGCGCGA
The DNA here is from genome assembly GCA_041633655.1 of Lysobacterales bacterium. Lineage (GTDB taxonomy): Bacteria > Pseudomonadota > Gammaproteobacteria > Xanthomonadales > SZUA-38 > JBFGYD01. The sequence goes on from JBFJNB010000166.1 coordinate 6,157, forward strand.
AGGCGACAAGCTGGCGGAGAACTGGATTTTCATCGACCTGCTGCACTGGCTCGCCCAGCAGGGCGTGGACGTGCTC
>JBFJNB010000167.1:0-6173 GCA_041633655.1 Lysobacterales bacterium
CCTTGGGGTGTCGCAGTAGATCCGTGGTGAGCGGCGCAGGCTACCCCTCGCGGACCCGGCCGCGCAGCGCCTTGAGCTGTCCCAGCCGTCGCTTGCGCTCTATGCGGCGCCGCCGCGAAGCCCGGGTCGGGCGGGTCGGAATGCGCTTTTTCGGCACCCGCGCGGTGGCCGCCAGCAGTTCCTTCAGGCGCTCCAGCGCCTCCTGCCGGTTGCGCTCCTGGCGGCGCGAGCCCTGTGCCTTGATCACGACCACCCCTTCCTTGCTGATGCGCTGATCGCTTCGCGCCAGCAGGCGCTTCTTGTGCGCCACCGGCAACGACGAGGCGTGAATGTCGAAGCGCAGATGCACCGCGCTTTCGACCTTGTTGACGTTCTGCCCGCCGGGTCCCTGGGCGCGCATCGCGGTGAGCTCGACCTCGCTCAGCGGGATGCTCAATCCCGGGCTCACGCGAAGTTCGCCGCGGTCGTCGGCGGGGCTCACGTCCGTTCGTCCAGCTTCTGCTTCAGCCAGGCGACCTCGCGCTCGAGCTGCTCGACGCGCTCGGTCAGACCCGCTCGGGTCGGGGCCTGGGCGGCCTGCAGCTCGGCCGGGTCGGGCGCGCCGGCGAGCAGATGCATGTAGCGCTGTTCCTTCTGTCCGGCCTGGCGCGGCAGCGCGGTCACGTACGCCGGATCGCGCTCGCCCAGGCGGCCGAGCACATACTCGACGTCGTCGACGTCGTCGAACTCGTGCAGGCGGTGGCAGCGCCCGCGGATCTCACCGGCGGTCTGGGGGCCGCGCAGCATCAGCACGCACAGCACCGCCTTTTCCTTGCCCAGGATCTCCAGCACTTCCTCGGCGTGGTGCTTGTACTTCGGCGCGCGCGGAGCCCAGATTTCGCTGACCAGGCGCAGCTCGCCGAGCTGGCGCAGATTGTTACCGATCTCGCCCTCGTAATAATTGGTAATCGGAAACCGATTGGACTTCTGATTACACGCGTTTTTCAGCGCGTTCAGCGTCAGCGGATACTGATCCGGGGTGGTGCCCTCCTTCTCGATCAGGCAACCCAGAATGCGCACCTGGATCGGACTCAATTCGGTTGTCAGTGCCATGGCCCTCGTGTCCTGTCAGTCTGAATACCATTGGTTGATGCAGCAGGTCGCGGATCGTCCGGGCCCCCTTCGGCTGCGGCCATCAGTTGCCGGTACTCGCGCGCCTTGGTCACCCCGAACCACGGCATGATGATCGCCAGCGTGGCGTAGATCATCCCCGCCAGCGGTTTCCAGAACACCGGCGCCGTCAGCGCATATACGGTCGAGGTCGCGCCGACCGCCAGCAGGATCAGCCAGGCCTGGACCTCCGCGCGGGTCGTGAATTCCTCGCCCGGATCGAGCCTGAGCGCGCGGCGCCGGCGCAGCGCGTGGGCGTATGCCAGCACGATGATGGCCGACATGGCCACGAAACCGCTGCCGTAGATGACGAAGATCGTGCCGACCTCGCCCGGGTGCATCTCGCCGAGCTCGTAGGGCAGCCGGCCGCCGCTGATCCACGCGAAGAAGCCGGAAAACACGATCCGCAGCGGGAACACGAAAATCAGGGTCACGAAAACCAGGCTGAGGCTCAGCAGCACCGCCGGCAGGTCATCCAATCCGTAGCGCCGGCTCCATTTGTGGTGTGCGTACCAGAACATCGAGATCTGCGCGAAGCTGGCGGCGAATGCCGGAATCTTGCGCAGCGCCGCGAGTAACTCGTCGAGACTGGTGGGCAGCTCATCGAAGGAGATCACCAGCAGGGTCAGCGCGAACGCGAACGCCGCGTCGGTGAAGGTCTCGGCGCGGGTCATGCTGACCCCGCGCTGGCGAAAGCCGTCATCGACGGGCGCACGCGCCAGATCCTGCTCGGACACTGGCACCGTCATCGGAGGGTCGTCGGTTGTCGGGAAATCGGTTCGATGGGCAATTATGTCCCCAACCGCCACCCGCCCGCCACGTTATGATCCGGCACGATGATTCGAGCCGCCCCGCTTGGGAAGACCGCGAAGCTACCGTTCCAGCCAGCCGCCGAGCGCCTGCAGCGGCGCCAGCCGGTCACCGTCGGTGACCCAGGCGGCGATTCCCAGGCGCGGAGCTTCTCGGCGCGGTTCCGGGACCGGGAGGCGGGCGCTGAAGCCGTGTTCCGCCGTGACCATCGGCGCCTCGGTCAGGCCCAGCACGACGAATTCGTGACGCAAGGTGCGACCGCGGTTTTCACCGGCCACGACCTCAGTGCGCAGGCCGAAGCCCAGCACCGCCAGGTAGGCCCGGGCGCGCCGAAGCTCGCCCACCGGGACGAATTCGATCGCCGCCAGATCCCCGTCGAGGCTGACCCGCAGCTCGCCGACCCGGTCGCGGTCGAACTGCGGCAGCCGGCCGCCGGAGAAGCGGCGCCACTCGCGGCCGTCGAACACGAATCCGGGCGTGTATACAGCGCCGAGCGCGCGCTCGCGGTGGTAGCGCCGCTGGCGGTCGCTGTGCTCCGGCGCGGCAAAGGGATCGCGCCAGCCGAGGTAATCCCAGTAGTCCACGTGCAGCGCCAGCGGCACCAGTCGCCGCCACAGCTCGCCCCGGGCGCGCCACTGCGCGAGCCAATGGTCGGCCGGGGGGCAGCTGCTGCAGCCCTGCGAGGTATAGAGTTCGATCAGATGGACCCGTTCGGGTCCGCTGGCGTACGACTGCGCCATGGCGGGGCCGGCCATCAGGGTGGCGGTCAGCAGCAGGGATGCGCGGATCGGCAAGGGGGGCTCTCCGGTGATTCGTTATCCAATGGAACCCGAAACCGGGGTGCCGCTTTCAGCGCCGGGCGCGAGCGCGCCGGTCGGGGCGCCGGATCACGGCATCTGGATGCCGCCGCCCGGCATCCCGCCGCTGCCGGGCCCGCCCGAGCCCATCGAAGGCACCACGATCGAGGACGTGGACTGGCGCCTGAGCTCCTTCAGTTCCTCCATCGTCTCCTCGAACGCCCGCTGGGCCGCGGCGCCGAATTTCTCGATCGCCTCGGACAGCGAGCCGGCCTCGATGGCGAAGCTGATCGGCAACGCCCCGGCCGGGGTCAGCACTTGTGCCGCGCCGACGTATTGCACCGGCCGGCCGGAATCGACCTGACCGTCAGGGGTCACCGGCGTCAGGCAGCGAATGGTTCCGATACGCTGGTCGGTGAACACCTCCTCGCGGTAAAGCTCGGAAGGGTCCATCTTGATTTCGGGGAGATCGGGATCGGGGCTCATGACGGTTCTCGATATCGCGGCTACAATGACTGGATCTGGGGCCGATTGAGGGATTTTAAACCACGCGGCCCGGATGCGCTGTCGGGTCGGGTGGCAGCCGCCGTCGGCGCACGGTTGACAGTGATCGATGTTTGTGTTTTTCCTTGGCGTAAGTTACAACTACGCTCCTGCGCGACGACGCCGACGCAATCCAAGGGGCCGGGTATCGACCCGATGAGCGTCGTTTCGCTGCCCCGGAGATGACACGAGCCACTCTGGAAACGAAAGCAATGAACAGGGGCAAGCTGCCCAGTAGAGGGAATCCGCGATGTTAGATCTGAAACCGCAACGACTATTGTTGCTCCTTTCACTGTGCCTGGCGGGCATATCTCAGCTCCAGGCCCAAAACCTGGGATCGGTCATGAGCGCGCAGCAGCAAACCGACGCGGCCGCTCGCGAATCTCAGCAGCGGGTCGACCAGATCGTCGAGCAGACGCGCAGCCTGGCCAGCGAATACAGTGCTGTGGTCAAGGAGAACGACGGCCTGGAGGTCTACAACGCGCTGTTACGCAAGCAGGTCGAGGCGCAGAATCGTGAGATTTCCCAGCTCGACGACTCGATGACCAAGGTCACCGTAATCGAGCGCCAGGTGATTCCGCTGATGATGCGCATGATCGACGCACTGGAGCAGTTCATCGCGCTGGATTCGCCGTTCCTGATGGATGAGCGGACCGAGCGGATCGCGAGCTTGCGCAGCATGATGGAGCGTTCCGACGTGACCGCCGCGGAGAAATTCCGCCGGGTCATGGAGGCCTACCAGATCGAGAACGACTACGGGCGGACGATCGAAGCCTACCAGGGATCCCAGAACGTCGACGGGTCGGACCGGGAGGTCGACTATCTTCGGGTCGGCCGGGTCGGCCTGTACTACCAGACGCTGGACACCCAATATTCGGGTGCCTGGGACCAGCAGAGCCGGCAGTGGGTGGCATTGGGGAACGAATCAAGGGGCCAGATCAGGGATGGCTTGCGGATCGCCAGAAAGCAGACCGCGCCCGACCTTCTGATGTTGCCCGTGAGCGCACCGGAGGTGGCACAATGAGGTCCGTGAAGTATCTGCTGATTTCTGCGCTGGCGCTGAGCTTCACTGCTTCCGCCCAGCAGTCCGGCTCGCTCGACGAGCTGCTGCGCAAGGTCGAGCAAGGGCGCTCCTCTGAAACCCAGGAGTCGCGGGAGCGCGAGCAGCGCTTCCAGCGCGACCGCGCCCAGCAGCAGCAACTGCTGAATGAGGCGCGCGCTCAGCGCACCCGGCTGGAGAACGAAAGCGACCGCCTGGAGACCGCGTTCGAGGAGAACGAAATCACCGTGGTCGAGAAGCAGGAAGCCTTGACCAAGCGCCTCGGTTCGCTGAAGGAGCTGTTCGGGGTGCTGCAGCAGGTCGCGGGCGACACCCGCGGGCTGCTCGACAGTTCCATCACCAGCGCCCAGTTTCCGGACCGCGGTGAGTTCCTGACCGAGCTGGCGCAGAAGATGGGCACCGCCTCGCAACTGGCCACGATCGAGGAAATCGAGCGCCTGTGGTTCGAGATCCAGCGCGAGATGACCGAGTCGGGCAAGGTCACCAAATTCCAGACCCAGGTCACCGCGGCCGACGGTCAGACCGCACCCCGCGACGTGGTCCGGGTCGGGGTATTCAACCTGGTCGGCGACGGGTATTACCTCAATTACAGCGCCGAGACCGGCAACGTCTCCGAACTGGCGCGCCAGCCCCAGGCACGATTCGTCGCCACGACCTCCGATCTGCTCGGCGCCACCGACGGACTGACCCAGTTCGGCATTGACCCGACCCGGGGTTCGCTGCTGAGCCTGCTGATCCAGTCGCCGAGTCTGCGCGAGCGGATCGACCAGGGCGGCCTGGTCGGCTATCTGATCATCGCGCTCGGGCTCCTCGGTCTGCTGCTGGCGCTGGAGCGCCTCGCGGTCCTGTGGGTCGTCGGCGGCAAGGTGAACCGGCAGCTCAAGAGCGAGGAGATCAGCGACAGCAACCCGCTGGGACGGGTCATGAAGGTCTACGAGGACAACCCGAACATCGACACCGACTCGCTCGAGGTGAAGATGGGCGAGGCGATCCTGAAGGAAATGCCCAGCCTGGCGCGCGGCGTCACGTTCCTCAAGATCATCGCCGTGGTCGCCCCGCTGATGGGCCTGCTCGGGACCGTGACCGGGATGATCAAGACCTTCCAGGCGATCACCCTGTTCGGCACCGGCGATCCCAAGCTGATGGCCGGCGGTATCTCGCAGGCGCTGGTGACGACGGTGCTCGGGCTGTGCGTCGCGATCCCGATGGTGCTGCTGCACACGCTGGTCGCCGGCCGCAGCCGGCGCATCGTGATGATCCTGCAGGAGCAGAGCGCGGGGCTGATCGCGGCCCATATGGAACGCCGCAGGCACTGATCCGGGGTCACGCTGATGCTCTACACGCTACAGCAGGCTTTCGAATCGGTTCGGGATTTTCTCGAACTCGGTGGCCCGGTGCTGGTGATCATTTCCCTGTTGCTGCTGTTCATGTGGCTGATGATTCTGGAGCGCATGATCTACATGCGCACCAAGCTCAACCAGCAGGCGCAGGGACTGGTCGCCCGGTGGGAGGCGCGTCCCGACCACTTCAGTTGGGAGTCGGCGCAGATGAAGTCCGCGATGATCGCGGAGATGAGCTGGAACGCGCGCCAGGGCCTGGACGTGATCAAGACCTGCGTGGCGCTGTGCCCCCTGCTCGGGCTGCTGGGCACGGTCACCGGGATGATCGAGGTGTTCGACGTCATGGCCGTGTCCGGCTCGGGCAACGCCCGCTCGATGGCCTCCGGGGTTTCCAAGGCGACCATTCCGACGATGGCCGGGATGGTCGCGGCGCTGTCGGGCCTGTTTCCCAGCACCTGGCTGGAGCGGGAAGCC
>JBFJNB010000168.1:0-6172 GCA_041633655.1 Lysobacterales bacterium
CCACCACCACGATTTCGTGAACGAGGCCCTTGATGAATACCGACGGCTGCATCACCGGCGCGCCCGCGTTGACATGGAGCAATGCGATCGGGCCTTTCTCATGGAGGCTCATGAAATTGGCTTCTTCCTGGGTCAGGCTCGGCACGAAATAGGTGCCGGGCTCCGGAAAGTGCTCGGCCAGCGCCCGCTGCGCCTGCGCGTCGTCGGCGCTCGCGCGGGTCGCGCCGCCGGGAAACGGGCTGGACCAATACAGTGCCCCGAACACGTACATCAACACCGTCGCCAGCAGAATTCCGATTGTGGTTCGCAACATTTTGGTCTCCTAGTGGTCTCCCGAAGTGGGTTCGAGGGGCCAGTTCTCGGTGCGCATGGATTTGGGATTGAACACGCTCATCGCTCCGATCAGCGCCAGCAGCGCACGCCCACCCAGCGTCGCGCTGCCGGTCTCGACCACGGCTTTGAGGTTGTCGACGATGAACTGCCCACCCTGGGTCACGTACTTCTCAGTCTTGGTTCCGAGCGGGACCTGCTCGTTGATCAGCGTGAACTCGACCCCCCCGTCGACCTGCTTCAATTCGTAGGTCACCTTGCACGGCGGGTCGTCGAGGCTGGTGAAGCGCAGCGTGTGGACGTAGCGGTGGGGCGGATCGAATTCCAGCACCTCTCCGACGACCGAAGTGTACTTGCCGTCGCGGGAGATCATCCGAAACGGCGCCCCCTTGCGCAGCCCGCTGACCGTGTCGTAGCGGGAGTTGAAGAAAAACGGCAGCAGGACATCGTCGCGAGTCAGCTCCGCCCAGACCTTATCGATCGGTGCGTTGATGACGACCCGAAAAACGGACTTGGCATGTTTCTCCATCGTGGTCCCCTTCATTGTCAGAGCCTGTCGCAGCGAGCCGAGGAACATCTCAGGATGGCCGTTCGGCCCGGTGCTTCAGCGCGCTGATCCGGTGCGCCCACAGCGCGCTGAATTCATCGGTCCAGCGCTCGTGGATCATCTGGATCGGCACCGGGTTGAAATAAAGCGAGCGGGTCCGCCCTTGTTTCTCCGAGATCAACAAACCCGCCTGCTCCAGCACGGTCAGGTGCTTCATCACCGCAATGCGGCTCATGTCGAAATGCCGGCACACGTCCTTGACGCTGCATCCCGGGTCGGCCTTGACGATGTCCAGAACCTGCCGGCGGTGCGCGCTGGCCAGCGCCTGAAACACCCGATCGGTCGCTTCCTCGTTCATAAGTAACCATAAGGTTACATAATTTTTCCGTCCTGTCCAGCGACTGCTTCGGGTATGACTCCTCACCCTTTCGTTAAGGCATCTGGCGCCCTATGATCCCGAGGGGTCATCGCTGGTGGGTCCGCCGATGAACAAAGCCGCCGGGGTACTGGCTGCCTGCCTGGCCGGCGCCTGGCCGGCGCTGGCCGACGACACGCCGACGCCCGATCCGGTGCTGACCGAGCAGCAGCAGCGCGACTGGCTGCGGTTTACCGACGAGCATCGCGGGCACCAGTTGATCGTGCGCTACTCGGCCGAGTTTCGGCCGCGAGCGCTGGCCATAACTGGCGCGACGGTGATCCCGATGACCGGGGAAGCCGCACGTGCGGATCGCACCGTAGTGGTCGAGGGCGGGCGCTTCGCCGCGATTGGCGGCGCGGTTGGCGGCCATACCGAAAGGGCAGCCGCGATCGACGGATCCGGCAGGTACTTGATACCGGGCCTGACCGATGTGCACACGCACACGATCTACAGCCTGAGCCAGTTCCTGGTCTATCTCACGAGGGGCGTGACCACGCTGCGAGAGATGGATGGTTTTCCCTGGATGCTGGCGGCGCGTGACAAAGCCCGCGGCAACGAGCTGCTGATCCCGAACCTTTACGTGGCAGGGCACATCCTGTCGCACCGCGGTTGGGATTTCTTCATGACCCAGGTCGACACCCCGGAGCAGGTGCGCGCGGAGGTTCAGGCCCAGGCCCGCGCGGGCTATGACTTCATCAAGATCCACAACTCGATGCCGGAGCCGCTATTCAGCGCCGTATTCGAGGCCGCGCGGGCGGCCGGCCTCGACGTGGTGGGGCACATTCCCAACGAGATTCCCATCGCCGCGGCGATCGCTGCCGGCATGCGAACCAACGAGCACTTCAAGGGCTATCTGTACGACGAGACGCTGGAAATCACCGACCAGGACTACGTCGCCGCCACCGCCGACTCGTCGCTGTGGAACGCCCCGAGCTTCGCCAACTATCACGATCACCTTCGGGGTGACGCGGCGCTGGAGCTGGTCACGCGCGAAAACTCGCTCCGGCTGGTCCCGCGCTGGCTGCGCGATTCGTGGCGTCGGCAAGCCGCGCAGCCGATCGACCGCCTGACCGAGCTCAGACAGACGATTTACCCGAAGTCGCGCGAAATCTTCGCCAGGCTCCGGCCGGTGACCGACAAGTTCATCGCCGGCACCGACACCGGAACCTACGCGATGATGGTGCCGGGCTTCACGCTGCAGGAAGAGCTGCGCATTTTCGAGAGCCTCGGCCTGAGTCCGCTCGACGCGCTCGCCACCGGCACCGTCAATGCCGCCCTGGCGATGCGCAAAAACCACGAATACGGGACGATAGAGGTCGGCAAGCGCGCCGACTTCGTGCTGCTCGGCAGCGATCCGCTGGAGCAGGGCATGAAGGCCCTTGCGGACATCGTCGGGGTGTCGGTGCGCGGAGTCTGGCTCGATCGGGCCGCGCTCGATCGAATCGAACGCTCCTTGGAGGAGGCCTTCACGGCCCCGGTGCCCCCGCCCACGCTGCCCGTGCTGGAGCAGTTGGTGTCAGAGATCGAAACGCTCAAACGGGAGGGTTTTCCTTACCCGGCCTACCTCGCCGGCGAAGTCGAGACTTTCCTGGTAGCGCTGGACTACACCGATCTCGCGCAACGGATCGCCGCGCTCGGGAGTTGACCGCAACTGCGACCAGGCGTCAGGGCATTGCCGGGGCGCTGAGCGCGGCGTAGACCAGAAAACCGCCGGCGGCGAGCGACAACACTCCCAGTGGGCGGAAGTACCTGCCGGTCTTCTCGAGCGACCAGATCCCGAAGCGCCGGTGAGCCGACGGCGGGGTCAGCATCAGGCCGATTCCCACGGCGAGCAGCAGGTATCCGAAGCCCTTGAACAGCACGGGATAGGCGGAATCACCGGCGTAGAGGATGAACGGAAGGCTGGAGCCGATGCAGATCGCGATCTCCAGCGGGTGCATGTACCGCAGCCGGCAGTAACGCACCCCCAGATCGATCCAGCGGTCCGGCCGCACGATCATGAACGCGCTGAGCAGCATTACCAGCACGCCGTAGATCGCGATCAGGTACTTCACGGGAGGAGCGGCCGGTTCGTCCCGCCGCTCACAGCCGCTTGATCAATCGCAGCAGGAAGATCAGCACCACGGCGCCGAAGGTGGCCATCACGATGGTCGCGAAGAACCCGCCGCCGCTGGATACGCCCAGCGATTCGAACAGGAAACCGCCCACCAGCGCTCCCAATACCCCGACGACGATGTCGCCGACGATCCCGAAACCACCCCCCTTGACCAGCACACCGGCCAGCCAGCCGGCGATCAATCCGACCAATATCAACCAGAGAAAGCTCATCGCGGGTCCTTTGGCAAAGCCCGCGCGATGATATCGCAAACCCATGTGTAAAAAAAATTTGACATCACGAAATAAGTCAAATATATTTGACACCGAGTCAACAATATTAGTCATCGAGGAGTTTCGATGAACGCATCGTTCGAAGAAAAGAGCGTCTGGGTGCAGCTGATCTGCCTGTTCACGATCCTGGGCGCGTATTTCGTGCTGGCCTCGCGCATGCTGGCCGCCGGCATCACCGAGTTGATCGCCTATCTGCCGCTGTTTATCGGCACGATCGTGGTGCTGGTGGTCCTGCTGGTCGCCGGCCACGTGGCGGTGGCGGTCGCCAGTCGCCCGGACGGCCGCGACGAGCGCGACCGGCTGATCCAGTGGCGCGCCGAGAGCAATTCGTCGTGGCTGCTGGCCGCCGGCGTGATCGTCGCGATCACCGGGCTGACGTTCGGCATCGGCACCGTCTGGATCGCGCACCTGCTGCTGCTGTCGTTGTTCCTGTCCGAGGTGCTGCGGCTGATGATGCAGCTGGTGTATTACCGGCGGGGGCTCTGATGGCTCCGACACAGACCCGGGTCGAAAACGACATCCGCACGCTGCGGTTTCATCACGGCGAGATGACCCAGCAGCAACTCGCCGATCAAGTCGGCGTAACCCGCCAGACGATCCACGCGATCGAGGCCGGCAAATACTCGCCATCGCTGGAGGTAGCGTTCCGGATCGCGCGGGTGTTCAACGCGCCGCTGGAGGAGGTGTTTCGGTACTCGGGTTGACGTCGCCGAGTTCGCAGACGATCCGGTTCTTGCCGCCCCGTTTGGCCCGGTACATCAGCGCGTCGGCCTGCCGGAATGCCGGATCGATGCCGTCGGGCGCCTGGTCGAACACCGCCACCCCGATGGAGAAGCCGACCGGCCAGGCGCGGGTGCACTGGATCAGCTTGTGGTGTAGCTTCTCGAAGGTCTCGCGGGCGGCCGCAAGCCCGGTTTCCGGCAGGAACACCACGAACTCGTCACCCCCGAGGCGGCCGACCACGTCGGATTCGCGCACGTGGCCGCGCAGCACCGCGGCCACCGTTTGCAGCAGCCGGTCGCCCTCGGCGTGCCCGCGGGAGTCGTTGACGGCCTTGAAATTGTCCAGGTCGACGAAGCCCAGCGCGGATGGATGCCGGTGGCGCCGGCCCAGTTGCAGCAGACGGGAGATCACCTCGCGCGCGGCACGCGCGTTCATGACCTGGGTCAGCTCATCGGTCCGAGCCAGCGCCGCCTCGATTCGCAGGCGCAGCTTGAGCTGGCCAAGGAGAGTAGCCGTGATCACAAAAAAAGCCAGTCGCACCGTGGCGTTCCAGGCCGGGATCAGCCAGTGCGAGTAGGCGCTGCCGGCGGTCAGGTCAACCGTGAGCCAGACGACCGCGGAGATGACCGCCAGCGCGTATCCATGGCTGCGGCGCGCGTACCAGGTCACCAGCGCGATCGGCGCCAGGTAGAAGACCGAAAACGAAATCTCGTAGCCGGTCAGGTGGTCGAGCGCGCCGAGCAGCGCGACCAGCGCGACGCCCATGGCGGTGACCGCAGCCGGCGCGGCTGCGTCGAGCCAGCGGCGCGCGCCCGCAATCACGGCGCGTCAGAGCTCAACGAGAGTTCTCGAGCTTGAACACGGCGCGCGCGTTCTCGCTCAGGAATTTGCGCTCGACCTCCTCGCCCAGCGCCAGCCCCGCCAGACCCTCGAGGCACGCGCCCGGGTTCAGCATCGGATAATTGCTCCCGAACATGACCTTGCGCGCACCGTGGCCGCGCATGAACTCGACGAAGTCGCCCGGATAGCGGGTGGTCTTGTAGGCCGAGGTGTCGACGTAGACGCGCTCAAACTTGGTCGCCAGCGAGATGACCTCACTGGTCCACGGGGCGCCGATGTGCCCGGCAACGATGGTCAGCTCCGGAAACTCGAGCGCCACGTTTTCCAGATGCGGGATCGGGCGCCCGGGCGCCGACGACATCAGCGGGCCGGTGTGACCCACCTGCAGGCAGAACGGAATGTCGAGCTCGATGCATTCGGCGTACAGCGGGTAGTAGCGCCGGTCGTCCGGCGGCAGGCCCCACAGCCACGGAACGATCCGCAGCGCGCGAAAACCGAGTTCCCGCACGCAGCGCCTGAGTTCGCGCACCGCCGCCATCGGCCGTGCCAGATCCACCGAGGCGACCCCGACCAGGCGGCGCGGATGCTCGCGCACCGCCGCGGCGACCTCGTCGTTGTCGATCAGCGCGCCCTGCGGCCCCCACCAGGCCGCGACCAGTCCCACCCCGACGCGACCCTGGTCCATCGCCTGAATGGTCGCCGACAGCGGCAGGCTGCCGCCGAAATCCTGCCGGGTCCAGCGCTTCAGCGAGCCCAGAAACGGCTGCTCGAGGAAGCGTCGGGTCGGGTGCTGCATCCAGACGTCGATAATCTCACTCATCGGGCTCGGCATCCTTCAGGAAGCGCTCGTACTGGGGTATTGCCTGCCGGGCCCAGGTGAGCTGCTGCGCCATCAGGCGCTCCGAGATGGCGACCGCGGTCGCGCG
>JBFJNB010000169.1:0-6162 GCA_041633655.1 Lysobacterales bacterium
GTTCACGCTGTTCAGCGCGGTCTCCGGCTGGGGGCTTGCGGTCGCCTGGGCCCTGTTCGGGGTCATCGCGGTCCCGCTGAACCACGCGCCGTGGCGGCTCAAGTACGTGAGCGCTCCGGCGCTGGCGGCGTTCCGGCGCCTGGCGCCGAAGATCTCCGAGACCGAGGCCACCGCGCTGGAAGCCGGAACCGTCGGCTGGGAAGGCGAGCTGTTCGCCGGGCGGCCGGACTTCAAGCGCCTGCTCGGTCAGCCGCGACCGGAGCTGAGCGCCGAGGAGAATGCGTTTCTCGCCGGCCCGGTCGAGCAGGCCTGCCGCCTGATCGACGACTGGAAGATGACCCACGAACTGGCCGACCTGACCCCGGAGCTGTGGCAATACCTGAAGGAGCAGCGCTTTTTCGGAATGATCATCCCCAAGCGATACGGGGGTCTGGGGTTCTCCGCACTGGCGCACTCGGCGGTGCTGCAGAAGCTCGCCTCGAGCAGCATGCTGGTGTCCTCGACGGTGTCGGTGCCGAACTCGCTCGGCCCGGCGGAACTGCTCCTGAACTACGGCACCGAGGAGCAGAAGGACTACTACCTGCCGCGGCTGGCGCGCGGTGAGGAAATGCCGTGTTTCGGTCTGACCGGGCCGACCGCGGGGTCCGACGCGACCTCGATCCCGGACGTCGGCATCATCTGCCGCGGCCAGTACCAGGGCAAGGAAGTGCTCGGCATGCGGCTCGACTTCGACAAGCGCTACATCACGCTGGCGCCGGTGGCAACCGTCGTCGGACTGGCGTTCCAGCTCAAAGACCCCGAACACCTGCTCGGCGAGCGCGAGGACATCGGCATCTCGCTCGCGCTGCTGCCGCGCGACACCCCCGGGATGGAGATCGGGGCGCGCCATCTGGCGCTCAACGTTCCGTTCCAGAACGGGCCGATCCGCGGCAAAAACGTGTTCGTGCCGCTGGATGCGCTGATCGGCGGCCCCGAAATGGCCGGCCAGGGCTGGCGGATGCTGGTCGAATGCCTGTCGGTCGGGCGCGCGATCTCACTGCCGTCCTCGGCCGCCGGCGGCTCGCGCGGCGCGGCGCTGGCGACCGGCGCGTATGCGCGCATCCGGCGCCAGTTCAACCTGCCGATCGGCCGCTTCGAGGGGGTCGAGGAGGCGCTCGCACGCATCGGCGGCTACGCCTACGCCACCACCGCGCTGTCCGAGGCGACCGCGGCCGCGGTAGACCGCGGCGAGAAGCCGGCGATCACCTCGGCGATCGCCCAGTGCCACGCCACCGAGATGGCGCGCCAGGTCGCGATCGACACGATGGACGTGCACGGCGGCAAGGCGATCATCTTGGGCCCCCGCAACTACGCCGGCCGCGGCTGGCAGATCGCGCCGGTCTCGATTACGGTCGAAGGCGCCAACATCATGACCCGCAGCCTGATGATCTTCGGCCAGGGTGCGGTGCGCTGTCATCCCTACGTGCTCCCCGAGCTGGAAGCGCTGGAGAACGACGATCGCGAGGCCGGGCTGGCCGATTTCGACCGCGCGCTCTTCGGTCACGTCGGGCTGGTGCTCTCGAACGCCTGCCGGGCCCTGTTACTGGGCTTGAGCGGCGGCCTCCTGGCGCGGGTTCCCGGCGACCGGAGCACCCGGCGCTACTACCGCGCACTGGCCCGCTACAGCGCGGTGCTGGGCCTGGCCGCGGACACCGCAATGGCGATCCTGGGCGGCAAGCTCAAGTTCAAGGAGAAGCTTTCGGCGCGCCTGGGCGACGTGCTGAGCCACCTGTACATCGTCTCGGCGATGCTGAAGCGCCACCAGGACCAGGGCAGCCCGGCCGCGGACCTGCCGCTGCTGGAGTGGAGCGCGCGCGACTCGATCTTCAAGATCGAGCAGGCCCTCGCCGGGTTCCTGCGCAACTTCCCGGTGCGCCCGATCGCGTGGCTGCTGGCAGCCTGCGTGTTTCCGCTCGGCCGGCGCGCGCAGCCACCCAGCGACCGCCTCGGGCATCAGGTCGCGTCCCTGCTGCTGGCCCCGGGCGAGGCCCGCGAGCGGCTCACCGCATGGGTTTACAAGACCCCGGACGAGCACAATCCGGCGGGTCGGATGGAGGCGGCCCTGGCCGACATCATCCGCGCCGAACCGATCGAGCGGAAGCTCCAGAAAGCGGCCCGGGCCGGCGAGATCCGCGAGGAGGCCTGCGCCGAACAGTTGGCCGAGGCGCTGCGCGGCGGGATCATTACCGAGGCCGACCGCGAGCTGCTCGAGCACGCGCGCGCGGCGGTGGCCGAGGTCATCGCGGTGGACGAGTTCGAGCACGATGAGCTGGTACCCGGCCGCGCGACCGGCGCGGCCCGCGAGGCGCAGGCGGCCGCCTAGGGCTTACTCTTTCGCCTTCGTTCCTCGGAGGACGGCAAAGACCCAGCCTCTTCTTTCGGCAGTCGCCGAAAACCGAAACCGGCCCTTTGCCTGGGCACGGGTGGACGCTTCATTCTTCGGAGGACGGCAAAGGGCCGGCCCCTTCTTTCGGCTTCGCCGAAAACCGGAACCGGCCCTTTGCCTGCTTCATACAGGGGATAGAGCTGGCGTGGGACGCTTAGCCTTGCCCCGAGGGACGACGAAAATCTGCCCGTCCTTTCGGCGTGACCTGGACCACCCAGCTACGCATGCCTTTCTGTTGGCGCAGCCCAGCGCTATCATGACCGTTGAGCCAACGCGGAACGGGTGAGCCAATCGAACAACCACTGCTGCTGGGATGGCGCGAATGGCTCGCTCTGCCGAAACTCGACATCCCGGCGATCAAGGCCAAGGTCGATACCGGCGCGCGCTCCTCGTGCATCCACGCCGAGAACATCCGGACCGAGCGCCGCGACGGCGTCGATATCGTGACTTTCGACGTCGCCCCGCTGCGCGAGCACTCGAGGTTTGTGCTGCATTGCGCCTCGCCGGTGCACGACGAACGCTACGTGCGCTCGTCCTCCGGGGAGCGCGACCTGCGGCTGTTCGTTCGCACCCGGATCGAAGTCGGCGGATTGGGCTGGTCGATGCAGGTGAGCCTGGCCGATCGCCGCAAGATGCGCTTCCCGATGCTGCTCGGACGCTCGGCGATGGCGCGCCGCGTCGTCGTGGATCCGGCCCGGTCGTATTTGACCGGCCGGCGCCTGCCGCACCGGTACCGCGACCTCGGGTTGATCAAGCGCAAACAACGGATTGCCAAACCATGAAAGTCGTTATCCTGTCCCGCAACCGCAGACTCTACTCCACCGCCCGCCTGGTCGAGGCGGCGCGCGAACGCGGCCACGAGGCTCGCGTGATCGATCCGCTGCGCTGCTACATGAGAATCTCGTCGGCCAACCCGCGGATTCGGTACAAGGGCGAGTCGCTGACCGGATTCGATGCGGTGATCCCGCGCATCGGGGCCTCGATCACCTTTTACGGCACCGCGGTGCTGCGCCAGTTCGAGATGATGGGCGTCTACCCGCTCAACGAATCGCAAGCCGTCGTGCGCTCGCGCGACAAGCTCCGGGCGATGCAGCTGCTGAGCCGCCGGCGCATCGGCCTGCCGGTGACCGGCTTCGCCCACTCGCCGGACGATTCCGACGACCTCCTGAACCAGCTCGGCGGCGCTCCGCTGGTGCTGAAGCTGATCGAGGGAACGCAAGGCAAGGGCGTGGTCCTGGGCGAGACCCGCAAGGCGCTCGAGAGCCTGATCGACGCGTTTCGGGGCCTGGACGCGAACTTCCTGATCCAGGAGTTCATCCGGGAAGCTGCCGGCAGCGACATCCGTTGCCTGGTGGTCGGCAAGAAGGTGGTCGCGGCGATGAAGCGCGAGGCCCGGGAGGGCGATTTCCGCTCCAATCTCCACCGTGGCGGTTCCGCCACCCCGGTCAAGATCACCCCGCAGGAGCGCAAGATCGCGGTCCAGTCGGCCTCGATCATGGGCCTGAACGTGGCCGGGGTCGACATCCTGCGCTCCAACCACGGGCCGCTGGTGCTGGAGGTCAATTCTTCGCCGGGCCTGGAAGGAATCGAAACCTCGACCGGCAAAGACGTCGCCGGCACGATCATCGAGTTCATCGAGAAGAACCATGAGCAGGGAACCACGCGGACCCGGGGCAAGGGTTGAGCCTTTACCCGGTATGAGCGCCACCCGCAAAGCCCCGGCCCGGCGTGAGCGACATCGAAGCGCGGCCAAAGACATCGCGATCGCCGGGGTCACGGTCGCCCCCGGCGAGCGGCGCACGATCGATATTCCACTGTCACCGCTTTACACCCACGCCGAGACGTTCATGCCGGTGCGGGTCGTGCGCGGCACCCGGGCCGGACCGCGGATGTTCGTATCCGCGGTAATCCACGGTGACGAACTGAACGGGATGGAGATCATCCGCCGGCTGCTCCGCCTGGCGATCCTGAAGCGGCTGCGCGGCACGCTGATCGCGATACCCATCGTCAATGTCTACGGCTGCCTGGACCGCTCCCGCTACCTGCCGGACGGGCGCGACCTGAACCGCAGCTTCCCGGGCAGCCCCAAAGGCTCGATGGCTTCCCGGCTGGCACACCGTTTCATGGCCGAGGTGGTCGAGGGCTCCGACTACGGGATCGATCTGCACACCGCCGGCGGTCACCGCGCCAACCTGCCGCAGGTGCGCACCAGCCCGGAGGTCCCGGAAACTCATGCGATGGCGCACGCCTTCGGCGCCCCGGTGATGCTGGACGCCGACTTGCGCGACGGCTCGCTTCGCCACGCAGCGCTGGAGCGCGGGATCCCGATCCTGCTCTACGAAGCGGGCGAGGCGCTGCGCTACGACGAGGTCAGCATCCGCGCCGGAGTCGCCGGTATCCTCGGAGTCATGCGCCACGTCGGGATGCTGCCCAAGTCCCGCAAGCGCAAGCTCATCGCGCCGATGCGCTCGACCAAGAGCGTCTGGGTGCGGGCTCCGGAGAGCGGCGTTTTCCGGCACCACGTGCGGCTCGGCGCGATCGTCGACAAAGGCGACACCATCGGCGTTATCGCCAACCCCATGGGACACGACGAGACCCCCATCAAGGCACACCGCTCCGGACTCGTGATCGGAACCTGCCGCCTGCCGCTGGTGCTCGAGGGCGAAGCGCTATTCCACATCGCGATCCTGGACGAACTCGAGGCGGCGGAGGAAACCCTCGGGGTGTTTCAGGAGACCCATGAGCCGGGCGAGGACGAGCCGCTGTCGGATGCAGATCGTCCGAAAGCACTCTGATGCCTGAGGGGTAGCTAAATCCCTTGCGCTGAAGTATTTTCTTGGCACAAGGGGTCCGCAAAAGGGTCTATTCAGGTACATGCCGATGGATTCGCATCCGTTCTATTTCGCCGGGCGCTTCCTGCGCTCCCCGGGTAGCATCGGTGCGATCCTTCCGAGTTCGTCGGGGCTGCGCGAGCGAATGTTCACCGGTCTGCCGATCGGGGCCGCCGACCCGGTGCTCGAATTCGGGCCCGGCACCGGCGCTTTCACGGTCAAGATCGACGCCCAGCGGCGCGCCGGCATCCCGACCCCCTACCTGGGCATCGAGCGCGACCAGGGCATGTACCAGCGGCTGGTCCGCCGCTTCCCGGCGCTCGATTTCGTGCTCGGCGACATCGCCGACGTGCTCCGGATCTGCCGCGAGCAGAAGTTCCCTCCGGCCGCCTCGGTCATCTCCGGAGTACCGTTTTTCTTCATGAGGGCGGGCACCCTGGAAGCCGTGCTCGCTGATACCAGCGCCTGCATGCGGCCGGGCGGGATGATCCGCACCTTCAGCTACCTGCACTGCTACCATACGCGCCCCGGAATCCGGCTGAGGCGGGCGCTGGCGGGCGTATTCGAGGACACCGGCCCGCAGGGGTACGTGTTCTCCAACCTGCCCCCGGCGGTGGTTCTCGGCGGCCGCGCCCCGGGACGATCCTCCCGCAAGGTCAACGGCACCCCACCGACCCTGGCCCGCGCCGACTGACCAGCCCGGCTTCGGGCATCGACGCCGGAGCGCAGACACCCGTCCACCACCCCATCGTTCCGAAAGGGTAGGCAAGAAGCCGGTTGCGGTTTTCCTCAATCCAATGGCAAGGCACCGGACCGGGTAGGTCAACGACACGTTGCGGTTTTTGCCGCAGGCAAAAGAAGCGGCATGGCGTGGACCGTCCGTGATCGATCGGAGCCTCCGCCCTA
>JBFJNB010000170.1:0-6155 GCA_041633655.1 Lysobacterales bacterium
GATGCGCCCGGCGGCCGGCATGAAATCGGCGTCCGGCGATTCGGCGTAAATGCGCGCCTCGACGGCATGCCCGCGGCAGGCGATCGCGTCCTGGGTCAGCGCCAGCGGCTCGCCGGCGGCGACCAGGATCTGGAGGCGCACCAGGTCGGTGCCGGTGACCCGCTCGGTAACCGGGTGCTCGACCTGGATCCGGGTGTTCATCTCGATGAAATAAAACTGACCCGAGTCGAACAGGAACTCGAACGTCCCGGCGCCGCGATAGCCGATGCGCTTGCACGCCTCGATGCAGACCGCGCCCATCTCGGCCCGCTGGGTATCGGTGATGCCGGGCGCGAGCGCTTCCTCGACCACCTTCTGGTGCCGGCGCTGCATCGAACAGTCGCGCTCGCCGAAGTGGAGCGCGTTGCCGTGCTCGTCGGCCATGACCTGGAACTCGACGTGACGCGGGTTTTCCAGGTACTTCTCCATGTATACCTGATCGTTGCCGAACGCGGCGGCCGCTTCGTTGCGGGTCATTGCGATCGCGTTGTGCAGCGCCGCCTCGGTGTGGACCACCCGCATCCCGCGCCCGCCGCCGCCGCCGGCGGCCTTGATGAGTACCGGGTAGCCGATCTCGCGTGCGATCCTCGAGTTCTCGGCGCGGTCGTTGCCGAGCGATCCGCCGGAGCCGGGTACGCACGGGACCCCGGCCTCGATCATCGCGCGGATCGCGGCCACCTTGTCGCCCATCAGCCGGATCGTGTCCGGGCGCGGCCCGATGAAGATGAACCCGCTTTGCTCGACCCGCTCGGCGAAGTCGGCGTTCTCGGCCAGGAACCCGTATCCGGGGTGGATCGCGGTGGCGTCGGTGACCTCGGCCGCGGCGATGATCGCCGGGATGTTCAGGTAGCTCTCGGCCGCGCGCGGCGGGCCGATGCAGACCGATTCGTCGGCCATCGCCACGTGCTTCAGGTTGCGGTCCACGGTCGAATGCACTGCAACGGTCTTGATCCCCAGCGCGTTGCAGGCGCGCAGCACGCGCAGGGCGATCTCGCCGCGATTGGCGATCAGGATCTTGTCGATCATCGGATAATGAAGAGGGGCTGGTCGTACTCGACCGGCTGCGCGTTCTCGACCAGCACCGAGACGATCTTGCCGCTGAACTCCGATTCGATCTGGTTGAACATCTTCATCGCCTCGATCACGCAGACCACGTCCCCGGCCTTGATTTCCTGGCCGACGCTCACGAACGGATCCGATTCGGGGTTCGGTGCGGCGTAGAAGGTGCCGACCATCGGCGAGCGGATCACCTGGCCCTCGACCGCCGGTGTGCCCTCGTCGGCGTCGCTGGTGGCCTCCGGCCGAGGCGGCGCCGGCGCCGCGGTCCCTGGTGCCGGCGCGGGCGCCGTAAGCGTATAGGTGGCCGGAAATGCCGGCAGGTCCTTCGGGAACCGGCTCAGCCGAACCGATTCCTCGTTTTCGGAAATCTCGATTTCGGCCAGCCCCGATTCCTCGAGTATTTCGACCAGTTTCTTTATTTTTCGAATATCCATGCCGTCCCCTCTAACGGAGCCTCAAGTGTCGTGGGCGTGGGTCTCACCCAGATATGCAATGGCCGCGTCCAGCGCCAACTGGTAGCCGATTGCGCCCAGCCCGGAAATGGTGCCCCGCGCGACGTCGGACAGGTAGCTGACCCGCCGAAACTGCTCGCGCGCGTGGATGTTGGACAGGTGCACCTCGATGAACGGGATGCCGACGGCCAGCAACGCGTCGCGCAGCGCGACGGAAGTATGGGTGAACGCGCCGGGGTTGATCAGGATGAACCGTTCGCGCTCGTCGACGGCCCGGTGGACCCGCTCCACCAACTCGTGCTCGGCCTGGCTCTGAAAATGGCGCAGCTCAACCCCGCGCGCCGCGGCCGAATCGGTCAGCTCGCCGACGATGTCGGCCAGGGTCCGGGCGCCGTACAGGGACGGCTCGCGCTGGCCGAGCAGGTTCAGGTTGGGTCCGTTCAGGACCAGGACGCGGGACATCTCCGCCACCTTGAATACGGGTTTTCGACCGAGTGTGCCGGACCAAGGCTGGATTGTCCAGTTCTGGCCGGTTTAGCCGAAAATGACCCCAGATGGTCGCAAGATGACCGATTTTCAGAGCAGCCGGATGCTGGTCTCGAGGCCGTCCTCGGCCTTCAGTTCACCAATCCGGATCGCGTCGATCCGGCCCTCGCGATCGACGAATACGGTGTAGGGCAGGACCCCGGCGGCGTTGCCCATGTTGCTCAAGTAACGCATCCCGGCGAGCGCCTCCGGGACCACGATCGGGTAGGCGACCCCGAGCTCGGCAACGAAGGCTGCGACCGCGTCGGGCTCGTCCAGCGCGATTCCGATCACCGTGAGACCGCGCTCGCCCAGGGTCTGCTGGAGCGCGTCCAACGCCGGCATCTCACGCAGGCACGGGGCGCACCAGGTGGCCCAGAAGTTGATCACGCGCACCTTACCCTCGTAGTCGGTCAGACTGCGCGGTTCGCCGTCGAGACCAGGGAAGCGGAAGTCGGGGGCGGGGGTCCCGATCAGCGCCTCGGCGTCCAGCGCCGGCGGCACCGTTACCCGGTCCGCCTGCCAGCGCTGCCCGGCCTGGTAGCCGAACACGCCGGCAAGCAGCGCACCGGCGACGATCGCGAGCGCGGTTCGGTTCACGGACGGGTCGCGGCGGCCGCGAACGCCCGTTCCACGTGCGCGCCGAACTTATCGGGCCGCTGGTAGCCGATCACCCGATGGGCGGGAAGCTCGACGCCGTCTGAGTCGAAGAACAGGATCGCCGGGGGGCCGATGATCCGGAATGCGCGCATCAGCTCCTGATCGATCTCGTCGTTGGCGGTCACGTCGGCCTTCAACGCCAGACCGGCGGCGAGCGCGGCCTGGACCGGCGGTTCGGGGAAGGTGTATTTGTCCATGCGCCGGCAGTCGATGCACCAGTCGGCATAGAAATCCAGCAGCGCCGGGCGGTCGCTCGCGGCGAGGATGGCATTGAGTTCGGAAAGCGACTTGACCTTGCGGAACTCGACCGTTTCGGCGGGCGCTGCGCCGCTCCCCTTCAGCGCCGCCAAGGGCCTCAGCCAGTCCTTGCCCCCGGCGGCCGCTCCGGTCAACTCCAGCGCGCCGAGCGCGACCAGCACCAGACCCAGCGCCTTCCACAGCCGGAACCAGCCGCTGGCGCCCGCGGCGATCCGCTCGAACGCGCCCAGGTAGACGCCGGAGGCGATCAGCAGGATCCCCCACAGCAGCATGACCAGGGTCGGATCGACGATCCGCTCCAGCATCCACACCGCGAGGCCCAGCAGCGCGACCCCGAACACCGCCTTGACCGCATTCATCCAGGCGCCGGCGCGCGGCAAAAGCTTGCCGCCGGTGGCCCCGACCAGCAGCAGCGGGGCGCCCTGGCCCAGGCCCAGCGCGGCCAGGGTCGCGCCGCCGTAGGCGAGATCGCCGGTCTCGGCCAGATGCTGGACCACCGCCACCAGCGGCGGCGCCACGCAGGCGCCCACGATCAGGGTCGAGATGCCGCCCATCACGAACGCGCCGACGTAGCTGCCGGAGCGCTGGCGATTGCTCAGCTCGGAGAGCTTCTGCTGCCAGCTCGCAGGCAGTTGCAGGTCGTAGAATCCGAACATCGCCAGCGCCAGCGCGATCAGCACCACCACCAGGGCGCCGATGACCCAGGCGTTCTGAAACCAGCTCTGCACGTTCTGGCCCAGGCCGGCGGTGATGATGCCGGCCGCGGTGTAGACCAGCACCATCGCCAGCACGAACGCCGCCGACAGCGCGAACGCGCGGCGGGTGCCGACCTGGTCGCCCTCGCCGACGATGATCCCGGCCAGGATCGGGATGGTCGGAAACACGCACGGGGTAAAGGTCAGCCCGAGCCCGATCAGGAAAAAAAGCGGCAGCGCGACCATCAGCCGCCCCTGCTCGAGCACGCCGACCAGGCGCTGGGTCTCGGAGACCGGGGAAGCGGGTTTGTCGGCGGCGGCGACGGCCGGGACCGCCGCGGCCAGCGGACCCGCGTACTCGGGCAGCGCGACGGCGAGCAGCCGCTCGACCGGCGGGTAGCAGATGCCGGCTTCCTTGCAGCCCTGGTAGTAACCGGTCAGGTTGAGAACCCCGGCGTCCCCGGAAGTGCGTTCGATCGGAACCGGCACCTCGACCTGACCGAAGTAGACCTCGACGTCGCCGAAGTGCTCGTCGGTCATCGCGACCCCGCCCGGCAGTCGCGGCTCGCCGAGGCGCGCCGGTGCCCCCGGATCGACCGCGAACCGGATCTTGTCCCGGTAAAGGTAGTAGCCGTCGGCGATGGTCCAGCGCGCCAAAAGCTCGGTCGCCGAGGTGGCGATGGTTTCGAACACGAACGCCTGATCCACTGGCAGCGCCTGCGCGCCGAACAGATCGAGCCCCGGCGCCGGGGCGCCGAAGGCACTGCCCGAGGCCAGCGGGGCGGCCGCCGGTGGCGGCATCTCGAGGCGCACGAGCTGCCGGTGCGGCGGGTAGCAGACCCCGAGGTCGGCGCAGCCCTGGGAGCGCGCGGTCAGCTCCAGCGTGGTGGCCGCGGGATCCAGCCTCCGCACCGGGACCACCGCCTCGACGCTGCCCCGATAGGTCTGCACCCGGCCGAAGAATTCGTCCTCGTGTTCCTTGCCCGGCGGCAGCTCGGCGGGCCCCAGCTCGAACCCGGTCGAGGTGGTCGAGAAGCCGATCCGCTCGCGGTACAGGTAGTAGCCCTCGGCGATCCTCCAGCGCACCGCGATCCGGGCCTCGTCCAGCACCCGGGCCTCGATCGCGAACGCCTCGTCCACCGGCAGCAGGTCGGCCTCGTCGATGGCCCAGGCGGTAGGCGGCAGCAGCAAGAGCAGGGCAGCAAAGTGTCTCAAGTCGATTCTCGTCACTCGGTTATTCGACGCCGGCGGCGATCCAGTCGAGATACGGCTTCAGCCCGTCGGCGACCGGCAGCACCAGCACCTCCGGTACGTCGTACGGGTGGTGCTCGGCGATCCAGGCCTTCAGGGCCGCGATCCGCGCGGCGGTGGTCTTGATCAGCAACAGCGACTCGGGCTCGTCCTCGATCTTGTCCCGCCAGCGATAGATAGACCGGAGATCGCCGAGGACGTTCACGCAGGCGGCCAGGCGCTGCTCCACCAGCGCTCGCGCCAGCGCCGCCGCGGGCTCGCCGCGCGGGCAGGTGCACAACGCCAGGCAGACCGATTCGCTCACTTCATTCCCCGCGGTTCGAACCGGGGCATTGTACCGGACTCGGGGCTCCCTTCCGGCCCCCGGTACCGGCGCGCTCAAAAAAATCCGCCGGACCCCTTGAAAACCGATCCGGCGACATCATGTAAGCACTCACCCGATGAGAGTGCTAACAGCACTTCCAACATGAGACGTCTAGGTTTGGAGGAAATATTCAAATGAAAATCCGTCCGTTGCATGATCGAGTGATCGTCAAGCGCATGGAAGAAGAGCGGACCTCGGCGGGGGGCATCGTGATCCCCGATACCGCCACCGAGAAGCCGATCAAGGGGCAAATCCTGGCCGTGGGCAACGGCAAGATTTTGGAAACCGGTGAAATTCGCCCGCTGGATCTCAAGGTCGGCGACAAGGTGCTGTTCGGTAAGTACTCCGGCACCGAAGTCAAGGTGGACGACGAGGAACTGCTGGTCATGCGTGAAGACGACGTCATGGCCGTCATCGAAGGCTGAAGCGCCGTTTCAAGAGAATCGCAGAAGAGGAATTACTGATGAGTGCAAAAGAAGTCCGCTTTTCGGAAGACGCCCGCGGCCGGATGATCGCCGGCGTCAACCTGCTGGCCAACGCGGTCAAGGTCACGCTGGGTCCGAAGGGCCGCAACGTGGTGCTGGAGAAGAGCTTCGGCGCCCCGACGGTGACCAAGGACGGCGTGTCCGTGGCCAAGGAAATCGAGCTCAAGGACAAGTTCGAGAACATGGGCGCGCAGATGGTCCGCGAGGTTGCCTCGCAGACCTCGGACGTCGCCGGTGACGGCACCACGACCGCCACCGTGCTCGCCCAGTCGATGCTCAAGGAAGGCCTGAAAGCGGTCGCCGCGGGCATGAACCCGATGGACCTCAAGCGGGGCATCGACAAGGCCGTCGTGGCCGCGGTCAAGGA
>JBFJNB010000171.1:0-6154 GCA_041633655.1 Lysobacterales bacterium
CAGCCCGAGACCCTCGATCAACTGGCCCGGTGCGCACCGATCGACCCGCACACGCTGAACCGCAACGGATCGAGGCTGCTAGCCATCGTGCGCGAGGCGCGCGACGCTGATTCGTTTCCACCGCCGATCCCGCCGCCGCTGGAGCGCGGCATGCGGCCGCTGCTGAAGCGACTCAAGAGCCTGGTGGCCCGACGCGCCGACGAACTGGGGCTGGCACCGGAGGTCCTGTGCGGGCGCAAGCAACTGGTTTACCTGCTGCAGCACCACCGACTGCCGAGGCTGCTGCGCGGCTGGCGGCGCGCCGAGATCGGGGATCGGCTGCTGGCGACGCTCGAGCGCGAACGGGAGCCGGAAGCCGTTGACACTGCCGCGCCATGAACGCTTCAAAACCGACGATCGCGGCGCTGGCACTGCTGGCGGCCTGCGGTTCCGAGCCGCCGCCAGGTACCGAGATCTATCTGGTTTCCCTCGACGACCTCGAGGCCCCGCCGCGCAACCTCACCCGGCGTGCCGGCTACGACAACCAGCCGTTCTTTGCCGCCGACGGCGGCTCCCTTTACTACACCCGGATCGAGGACGACCAGGCGGACATCTACCGGCTGGAACTGGCCAGCGGGCGCAGCACGCCGGTGCTGCGTTCGCCCGAGAGCGAGTACTCACCCACGCCGATCCCGGGGCGCGAAGCGTTGTCGGTGATCCGGGTCGAGGCCGATGAGCGCCAGCGCCTGTGGGCAATCCCGCTGGACGGCTCCGCGCCGGAGCTGATCTTCCCGGCCGTGGAACCGGTCGGCTACCACGCCTGGGGCGGACCGGGAGTCGCGGCGCTGTTCGTGCTCGGCGAGCCGATCACGCTCCAGCTCACGGTCCTCGGCAACGGCGCGCGGGTGGTGGCCGAGAACGTCGGCCGCGCGCTCGTCGCCGATCCGGCGCGGCCGGGCGTGATCGCATTCGTGACCAAGCTCGACCCCGGCCCCTGGCGCATCCACGAACTGGACACCGCCGATGGCACGATCACGCCCGTGACCGCAACGTTGCCGCAGCGGGAGGATTTCACGATCGGCCCCGACGGCGCTTTTTGGATGGCCGCCGCGAGCACGCTGCACCGCTGGCGACCGGGCGTCGACGACTGGGAGCCGATGGCCGATTTCTCGGCCCACGGCATCGACAACATCACCCGGCTGGCGATCGATCCCGCCGGGCGGCGGCTGGCGCTGGTCGCCGACGAACCGACGCCCCGCCCCTGATCCGGATCAGGTTCGGGCGATCTTGAGGACCGCCAGCAGCCCCACCAGCAGCAGCGCGTGTGACACGAACACGCGGGCGTAGAACACGATCTCGGTCAACCAGTGCGGGTTGTAGGGCTGTTGCTGGATCACGAACAGCGCCCCGGTCAAGCCCAGCAGCGCGAGCAGCGCGCCACTGCCATCACGGACCAGATAGCCGAACACGATCCCCACACCGCCGACCAGCCACGGCAGCCACCAGAAAGTAGTGGTATCGACAACTGCCGCGATGACGGCCAGCACCACGCCGGCGATGAACGCCAAGAGTCCAATCTTCATTTTTCCCCTCCAGTAAGCCTACCGGCACGGGCATTGTATCCCGATCCGGTGCGCCGCGCCGGGATGAGGGGATTTGTGATAGGGTGAATTATCGTGGAGGCGCGGGGGAAACGCGGATGAACCAGACTATCGATCCCCGGTATTTCGGGCCCGAAGCCTATTTCGAGGAAGACCGCGACTACTCGGGCTCGCGATTCGGCGAGGTGCGCGAGGCGATCTTCGCCAATCCCTACTACACGGTCTGGGGCGGGTCGGGGGAGCCCCCGCTGCCGGTGCACAAGGTGACGCTGTGGCCGCTGCTCAAGGGGATCCTCCCGTTCGGGCGGCCGGGGCGTTTTCTGGGCGCGTCCCGGCGCACCGTCGATTCCCGCGCCGACCTGCGCTGGGGCCCGGAGGCCAAGGGCTACCGGCGCCTGCTGCACCCAAACGGGGTGTGCCTGACCGGGCGCTGGGAGATGACCGAGGACAACCCCTACTCGGGGTACTTCGCCAACGGCAGCCGGGGGTTGATCATCGGCCGCTATTCGACCTGCTGCACCGAGTGCCGGCGCGGCCGCACCCGCTCGTTGTCACTGGTCGGCAAGATCTACCCGACCATGGACCGCGACCACGCCGAACCGTTGATGCCGGCCTCGTTCTTCACCCAGCAGGACCTGGGCGGCGAGAACACCCCGTACATCAACGACGCAGAGACCCGCAACGCGCCGGACACCCGTGCCTGGCGCCGCGGGCTGGGCACGCCGATCCTGCTGACCACCGGGCTGGTATTCATGGGCGCGGACAGATTCCCGAGCCAGCGCCAGGTCTATGAGATCGCCGAACTCGGCAACACCGGCGGCGCGACCCGCGCGCCCGAATTCATGCGCCTGAAGGTCGCCGCCGACCAACCCCGGATCGAGGGCGAGGGCCTCGACTTCCGCGACGAGGTGATGGCTCAGATCTACGATCGCGGCGATCCCGAGCCAAAGCGCAAGTTGGTGTTCGACGTCGAGGTCTCCGACACCGGCACAACCCGGGGTTTGCCGGTGTTCGAGCGGCGCACGATCAGCGACTGGCGGCGGCTCGGGCGGATCGTGTTCACCGAGGCGGTGGTCTCCTACAACGGCGACTTCGTGATCCATTTCCACCACCCGGCGTGGCGCGACGACCGCAACGACCCGAGCACGCAGGTCACGCGCCGGAGCCACGCGTAGAGAAGCTGCCGAGCGCGATGAAAAAGCCCGGGCCCGGGGAAGAGCACGCGCGGTTGGGGCTGGAGCATTTCCGGCGCGAAGAGTACGACTTCGCCGCCCTTTGTTTCGAATCGGCGCTGAAGGCCTGCCCCGACCGCGAGGACTGGGGCCAACTGCACGCGTTGGCGGCGGCCAACGCGGTCGCCGAGGCGCACCTGAAGGTCCCCGGTCCAGCCCGCTTCGACGCCGAGCGCCTGCTCGCCCCGGCCGCGGCCGAAGCGTTGCCCGATCTCGGCCCGCCGCCGAGGGTGAGCCTGCTGGCCCGGCTGCGGCGGCCGCTCCAGAATCTATTTGGGGCATTGGTCACGGCGGTCTTCGACGGGCTCACGGTGCTGCTCGGCAAGACCGTCGGGTACCGCGGCGCGCTGTGGACCAGCTGGTACCGGCGGCCGCTGCCGCTGGGGATTCTGACTCTCGCCTACATGCGCGAGCGGCTGAACAAGCACAACCTGAGATCGGCCTACCCGAACGGCGCGCTGGTTGGCTTCCAGCCGCCGGACCAGATGCCGCCGCCGGGCGTCGAGCGCTTCCGCACCGCCGACGGGAGCTGGAACAACCTGAGCGACCCGAAGGAGGGCGCCGCCGGGACGCGCTTCCCGCGCAACGCCCGGGTGCGCCCGCCGTCCGCGGGCGATCTGCTGGATCCGAGTCCGCGCGAGATCAGCCGGCGCTTGCTGACCCGCCGCGACGAGAACTGCACCGTCCCGTTCCTGAACCTTTTGGCAGCATCCTGGATCCAGTTCCAGAACCACGACTGGATCTCGCACGGCGAAAGAACAGGGGAGGACGCCATTGAAATCCCGCTCGCCGATGACGACCCGATCCGGCTCAAGTTCGGCCAGAATTCACTGTACGTGCCGCGCACACCTCCAGACCCGACCCGGCGCGACGGCGACCCACCCGCGACCCATCTGAACGAGGTCACCCACTGGTGGGATGGATCTCAGATCTACGGCAGCGACGCCGACACCCAGCGGCGGCTGAGAACCGGCAACGGCGGCAGGTTGCGCCTGGACGAAGACGGCCGCCTGCCGCTGGACGACAACGGGATCGAGCTGACCGGCTTCGTGCGTAACTGGTGGGTCGGGCTCTCGCTGCTGCACACGCTGTTCGTCCAGGAGCACAACGCGATCTGCGAGCACCTGGCCTCACGCTACCCGGAATGGAACGACGACCGCCTGTTCCAGGTCGCGCGGCTGATCAACGCGGCCCTGATGGCCAAGATCCACACCATCGAATGGACCCCGGCGATCCTGCCCAACCGCGGTCTGGACGCGGCGCTGAACGCGAACTGGTACGGCCTTTTCACCAACCTGCTCCGGCGCGGCAAGAATCGCCGCACGGTCGCCGAGATCAAGGTTAAGAACGCAGAGATGGGCGGCGTGGTCGGCAACCCGCGGCGCAACTACGGCGCACCGTTCGGCCTGACCGAGGAGTTCGTAGAGGTCTACCGGCTGCACTCGCTGCTGCCCGAGCACCTGGTGCTGCGCTCCGGCGCAGGTGGCGAAGACACCGAGCGCGTGCATCTGGCGGCGACCCGGATGGCCGGTTCCGCCAAGCTCACCGAACGGATCCCGATGCCCGATCTTTGGTTGTCGTTCGGGGTCCAGCAACCGGGCCAACTGGTGCTGAACAACTACCCGAGATTTCTGCAGGAGCTGGCCGTCCCTGGGGTTCCGGTCCTGGACCTGGGCGCGGTGGACATCCTGCGCGCTCGCGAGCGCGGCGTGCCCCGCTATAACGAATTCCGCGAGGAACTGGGCCTGAAACCCATAGTCAGCTTCGACGATCCGACCGACGACAAAGACGCAATCGCAGCGCTGACCGATCTGTACGGTGAAGGCCCGGCTGGAGTC
The DNA here is from genome assembly GCA_041633655.1 of Lysobacterales bacterium. Lineage (GTDB taxonomy): Bacteria > Pseudomonadota > Gammaproteobacteria > Xanthomonadales > SZUA-38 > JBFGYD01. The sequence continues at coordinate 4,651 of JBFJNB010000171.1, forward strand.
AGCAAACTCGACTTGATGATCGGCACCCTGGCCGAGGCCGAGGACCGCCGCCCCACCGGTTTCGGCTTCGGCGAGACGATGTTCCAGATCTTCATCCTCAACGCCACCCGCCGGCTTCAGTCCGATCGGTTCTTTACCGATGATTACAACGAGCATACCTACACCCCGGAAGGGCTGGATTGGATCGACCAAAACGACCTGAAGTCGGTGCTGTTGCGCCACCATCCCGCATTGGCCGAAACCGGCCTGGCCAATATCAAGAACGCGTTCGAGCCGTGGGACCCAGACGATCGCCTCGACCCCAGGCGCCATCCGCTGCGCGCTCACGACCAGGAACTGAAGCCCGACCCCTGGCGCGGCGACCGCCGCCGTTGAGTGTCGCGCCGCCAGCGGGCTCGGGTACAATTCCCCCGGTGATTACGGTGGCAGGGATCGACACCGGTACCTAAGTGAATCTCGAGCAGCAACACGCCACGACGATCGAATCCGAGTCAGCCCTCGCGTCGATCCTGCCATGGGTCGACCGGGCGGTGCTGGCCACGACCGCGGCGATCGGGGCGTTCTATTTGCTGGCCGCTCTCGGCGCGCTCGGCCAGGACCCGCTGCCCGCCAATTTCAGCAACTTCGCGTGGACCGCAATCGCACTGGCCGCGGGCTGCCGTTGCCTGTGGAGCGCGCGCCGCTGCCCTGATCCCAGCCTGCGCGTCGCCTGGCTCCTGCTGGCGGCGGCGGCGCTGTGCTGGTTTGGCGGAATGGTCTATCTGTTCATTGGCGAACTGACCGTTCCCGATTTCGTGTCGCGTCCAACGCCGGCCAATTACCTGTTTCTCGCGCTGGCACCGTTGTTCGGCGCGGGGGTGCTGTTTCTGCGGCTGGGCGGTGCGGCCGATGAGGACCACGTGCGCCGGCTCTCCAACCTCGCCGCGATCTTCTGCGCGGCAATCGCCGGAGCGCTGGTGGCCTACCTGAAGCCGCTGCTGGAACTCGATGTATCGCTCGAGCTGGTGGTGTTCTCGATCGCCGATCCGGCCGCGTTCGTGACGGCCTCGGTATTTACCCTTGCCGCGCTGTGGATGGCCAGCTCCCGTCCCTTTCGCATGGTCTACTGGCTGCTGCTGGTCTCGATTCTGCTGCACACGGTGGCCAACCTCGCGTATTTCTACTCGGTGACCCGGTTTCCGGACCAGCCGACCTGGCGTCTGGATGGCCTGTGGGTCCTGGCGCTGGCCTTCCAATACCTGGCCGCGGTGGCGCACGATTCCCTGAAGCCAACTCGACAGGATGACGGAGAACCTGCCGAGCGGAGTCTCTACAATCCGATGGAGGCTCTGCTGGCACCGGGGCTGATCATCGCGATGGTCGCCCTGATCGTGTCGTTTCCCGACCACGTCGTGCCCGAGCTGGTGCTGCCGGCTGCGCTGCCGTTGTTCCTGTTCGCGGTGCTGATCGGCTTTCGATCCTGGTGGGCGGCACGGCACGAGCGACGGCTGCTCGACGCCCAGGC
>JBFJNB010000172.1:0-6120 GCA_041633655.1 Lysobacterales bacterium
CTCGGAACCGAGCTGGCGCGCCAGCGCCTGCGCCTGGTCGACCAGCCCCGGATCGTCCAGGCGTACGATCCGCACCCGGATGCTGTCGATGCCGCTCAGAAGCCTGGCGTGGTCGTCGCCGGCTTCCGCCGCGGCGGCGCGCGCCAGCCCGAGCAGCCAGCCGTCCAGGCGCACGTCGACCAGCACCTCGGCGTTCGCCAGGCCGGCCAGCCGGTCGAGATCCACGAAGCCGGGGTGGGGATTGGACTGGGCCGAGGCGCCGGCGCAAAGCGCCAGCAGCAGCAACCCGCAGAGCTTGGGCCGAGTCATCATCGCGTTACTCCGTTGGTGGTTGCTCAGATTACGAATCGGCGGCCCCGGTGTTACACCCGAGCGACGGCTCGCTGGTGCGCCTCGGTTGCGTTGGCCCGATCGCTTCGCTGAGAATGACCCAAACGATGCGGCAACCAAAGCCATATGCGGGCTAACGTGCACAAACAACGACTGTCCGGCGCGCGGTTGGGGGACCGGCTGCTGGGGCCCCTGCTCAAGTGGCTGGTGCGCGAGCGGGTGCTGCCGCAGGAGCCGCCGTTCGATCCCGCCAGGCCGCTGTGTTACGTGCTCGAAAACGACGCGCTGTCGAGCCAGCTGATTTTGCAGAAAGTATGCCGAGCCCAGGGGCTGCCGCTGCCGTTCGAGCCGCTCGCCGCCGTGCCCGGCGAGCGCCTGCGGCGGGTGGTGTCGCTCGCGCGCCTGCGCGGGTGGCTGGTGCGCCGGACCGATTGGCGCACCCACCTGGAGGACCTGGCGTTGTTGGTGCGCGCCACCGAGCAGTCCGAGGAAGCGGACATCCAGCTCGTGCCGGTGTCGATTTTCCTCGGACGCGCACGGGACAAGGAAGCCGGCTGGTTCAAGGTGCTGTTTTCCGAAAACTGGCCGGTGGCCGGCCGTTTCCGTCGCCTGATCAGCGTGCTGTTGCACGGCCGCAATACGATGGTCCGTTTTTCGCGACCGATTTCGCTCCGCGAAGCGCTGATCGAGGACTCGGGCGAGGCGCGCACCGCGCGCAAGGTATCGCGCCTGCTGCGGGTGCATTTTCGGCTCACCCGGACCGCGGTCATTGGCCCCGACCTTTCGCACCGCCGGACCCTGGTCGACGGCATCCTGAACTCGCGGCGGGTGCGCGAGGTCATCGCCGCGGAAGCCGAGAAAAAGAACCAGCCGCTGCGCAAGCTGCGCAAGCGCGCTCGCAGTTATGCGCTGGAGATCTCCGCCGATTACTCGCACCCGCTGATCGTCGTGTGCGCGCGCCTGCTGCGCTGGTTCTGGAACCGGATCTACGATGGAGTCCGCATCCACCACCTCAACCATCTGCTCAACGTGCCCAAGGGGGCGGAGATCATCTACGTGCCCTGCCACCGCAGCCACATCGACTACCTGCTGATCTCCTACCTGGTCTACGACAACGGATTCCCGGTTCCGCACATCGCCGCCGGGGTCAATCTGAACATGCCCGTGGTCGGGTCCATCATCCGCCGCGGCGGGGGCTTTTTCCTGCGCCGCAGCTTCGCCAACAACGCGCTCTACTCCGCGGTTTTCCACGAGTATGTCGACACGATCTTTGCGCGCGGGGTGTCGATGGAGTACTTCATCGAGGGCACCCGCAGCCGCACCGGCCGGTCGCTGCGGCCGCAGACCGGGATGCTCGCGATGACGGTGCGCAGCTTCCTGCGCCACCCCCAGCGCCCGGTGGTGTTCCTGCCGGTGTATTTCGGCTACGAGCGCATGGTCGAGGGCAACGCCTACCTGTCCGAGCTTTCGGGCGGGAAGAAACAGAAAGAGACGCTGCGGGGCCTGTTCCGCTCGTTTTCGATCCTGAAGCAGAAATTCGGGGCGGTCGACGTCGGCTTCGGCCGGCCGTTGCATCTGGAAGAGCACCTGCGCTCCTGCTGCCCGGACTGGGCCGCTGAACGCGACGCGCCGCGGCCAGCGTGGCTGCCCGGCGCGGTCGACGAACTGGCCGAGGGGGTCATGCGCGGGATCAACGAGGCCGCCGCGGTCAACCCGATCAACCTGGTTGGTCTGGCGCTGCTTTCCAGCCCGCGCAACGCGATGGCCGAGGAGGACCTGATCGCCCAGATCGAGCTGCTGCGCACGTTGCTGCGCGAGCTGCCGTATTCGCCGCTGACCACGGTGACCGAGATGCCGGCGGCCGATGTCGTCGCCTACGCCGAGCGCCTGGGGGTCGTGGTTCGCCAGCGCGACCAGCTCGGCGATCTGATCGTGTCACCGGAGGACAAGGCCTGGCGGCTGTCGTACTTCCGCAACAACACGCTGCACCTGGTTACGCTCTACTCCTGGTGCGCGTGCGTGTTTCGCAACAACGTGACCTTCGCCGCCGAGGACCTGACGCGGATGGCGCGGGTGGTCTATCCGTTCCTGAAGGACGAGCTGTTCCTGGTCTGGGACACGGGCGAGTTCCTGGCCGCGTGCCAGGAGTGCCTTGCGCTGTTCGAGCGGCTGGGTCTGCTGGTGCCGAGCGGGCAGCCGGGGGTGCTGCGGCGCGCCCAGGGGGAGACGTTCCAGGCATTGCAGCTCCGGCTTCTGAGCCGGCCGATCTTCTCGTCGCTGGAGCGCTTCTATATCACGGTGGCGCTGCTGGTGAAAAACGGCTCGGGCCGCCTGAGCGCCGTCGAACTCGAAAACCTGTGCCACCTGACCGCGCGGCGCCTGGCGGTGATCTACGGATTCGACGCGCCCGAGTTCTTCGACAAGCGCCTGTTCAAGAACTTCATCCGGATGCTTCGCCGGGCCGGGGTGCTGGACACCGCCGACGACGGCAAGCTGGTGTTCGACGAGGCCCTCGAGATCGTGATCCAGGACGCCAAGATCGTGCTCAGCAAGGAGGTCCGGCACAGCATCTGGCAACTGTCGCCGGAGCCGGCCGGCGCCGACCGCCTGGAGGCCGCCTAGGCGTCCAGGTCCGGAATCAGCCTGCTTTCCAGGCGCGCGATCGCGTCCTTCAGCATCAGCTTGCGCTTTTTCAGCCGCCGAACCTTGAGATCGTCGGCGGCGGGGTCCCGCTGCAGACTCGTGATCGCCTCGTCGAGCGCGCGATGCTCCAGCTTCAGCTCCGCCAGATGGTGGGCGATGTCCGCGGGATCTTCGAGGTCCATCGTTGAGGGATCAAGCGGCGGCCCGGGGACGCGTCGTCTCCATGCCACTTCCAGGTCGATGAAGTCCTGGTACGATATACGGCCCCCGACCAAATGTCCACGCGCCAGCTCAACCCCCCAGACAGGACACCAGGATGTTCAGGAACCTGCGCATTTATCGGATTTCGCGGCTTGCACCGGCCACTGCCGAATCGCTGAGCGAGCAACTGGATCCTGGTCGGCTCAGGCCCTGCGGGCGGCTGGAGCCAAGCAGCGCCGGGTGGATCTCGCCGTACGGGCCGGAGCGCCACGAGCTGGTGCATTCGGTGGGCGGCTGTCACCTGCTGCGCTACGGGCTGGAGGAGAAGGTGATGCCGCCGGCGGTCGTGCGCGCGGCGCTGGCCGAACGAATCGCCGAGGCCCGCCAGCGCACCGGCCGCCCGCCGGGGCGGAGGGACAAGCTGAGGTTCAAGGACGAGGTACTGATGGATCTACTGCCGCGCGCGTTCGTCAAACCGCGCGCGATCGACGCGTACCTGGACCTGGACGCCGGCTGGCTGGTGGTGGACGCGGGCACCGTGCGCCAGGCCGACGAGGTTGCGACCGCACTCCGAATGAACCTGACCGGCCTGGAGCTCGTTGCGCCGGATCTGCGCAATCGGATCTGCACCCATCTGAGCCAGTGGCTGCGCACCGGGCGCTGCCCCGGCGAGTTCGAGCTCGGAGACGAGTGTGACCTCCGCTCCGAGCGCGACGCAACCGCGACCATCCGCTGCCGGCGGCAGGACCTGACGGCCCCCGAGATCCGTCAGCACCTGGGCACCGGAATGCAGGTTTTCCGGCTCGGCTTGCGCTGGGGCGAGAGGCTGAACTTCGCGGTGACCGAGGAGTTCGTGGTCACCAAGCTCAAGCCCGGCGCGTATCTGGCCGCACAACTGGCGGACCTGGCCAGCGACAGCGATGTTTCCCGGATCGACGCCGAGTTCGCGCTCGGCTCGCTCGAATACCGAACCCTGATCGACCAACTCGCCCGAATCTTCGAATGGGAGGAGGGCTGACCGCGGCTGCTGTCAGGTGCTGGCGTCGATGAACTTCAAGATCGCCGCGGCGCAGGGCTCGGGGTTCTCGAGATGCAGGTGGTGGCCACCTGGGAGCGTTACCAGCGAAGCGCGCGACAACGCCTTGAAACGGGCTTCGACCATGCGCTCCAGCGCCGGCTCGCGGGTGTCTTCGGCGCGGATCACCAGCACTGGAAAAGCGGCCGCGCGAACCGCTGCGAGCACCTGATCCTCGGTCAGGCGCGCCATGCTCGGCAGCTTCAGCCGGCGGTCGCCGCGCCAGGTCCAGCCGGCCCGGGTGTGCTCCAGGCCGCGCTCGGCCAGCACCTCGGCACCGGCCTCGCTGAAGTCCGGCTTGACCCGGGCCGCGATCGCCTCCTGCCGGGTCGCGAAAAAACGAGGGCGCTCTTGATAGTCGATGCGCGCCTCGACCGCGCGCCTGAGCCGGCGCGGAAAATCCGAGGCCCGATCGGCGATCGGCCCGAGCATGTCGATGCTGACGAGCGAGCCAACCCGATCCGGAAAGGAGGCGCCGTACAAAAGCGCAAGGCCGGCGCCCATCGAGTGCCCGACCAGGTGGGCCCGGCTCCAGCCGAGCGCGTCGAGCGCCGAGGCAATCGCGACCACCCCGTCGAGGAATTGATAGCGATCGCCGCCCGGGTCCAGCGGGGAGTCGGCGTGACCGGGCAGGTCGATCGCGACCGTGCGGCAGCCGGTCAGTAGGGGTCCGAGCCGGGCGAAGCTGCCGGCGTGGTCCATCCAACCGTGCAGCGCCAGCACCGGGATGCCGTCGGGCGGTCCCCAGGAGAGCGCCGCAAGCCGCCACGGGCCGATATCGAGTTGCATCGACTCCGCCATCAGTCGCTATCGTAGCCGGTCAGCTCGACATAGGCGCGCCCCTCGCGCGCCCGTCCGGCAAGGGTGCCTCGCACCCTCGCCGCGCCCTCCCAGTAGCGGAACGACAGATCCAGCTCCTGTGCGTCCAGCAGCGGATCGACCTCGACCTCCAGGTCCAGCGCCGGGATTCCGATCCGCCAGGCCAGCGGATAACGCGCGCCGGTGGCGGGGCTGGTCCAATGGCGCCGAACCCGGTATTCGACCTCGCCGGCTTCCAGCGCCCGCACCGCGCCCTCGGGCGCGACGTAGGTGCCGCCGGAGTACGCGTGCGACTCGCCGCGGCGATCACGCAAACGGTACAGCATCAGCGTGGCCTGGTCGTCGAATCGGATCGCGAACCAGTCCCAGCCGGCCTGCTCCGGGGCGAGGCCTTCGCTGCTCCACTCGCGGTCGAGCCAGCCGTCGCCGGATACCGCGATCTCGCCGCCACCGGGGACCCGGACCGAGCCATCGGCCTTGAGCTGCGGCATCGAGTAGTAGTAGCTCGCCTGCCCCGGCGCCTGGCCTTTGCGGCTCAAGCCCGCCTCCCCGTTCAGCACCGGCGGCCGCACGGCGCGCAGGCTCAAATCCAGCGCGTAGCCGCCGTCGGCCGCGCGCACCCGCAACCCTTCGTCACCGAAGCTCATCGAGAAGTCCTCGACCCAGACTTCCGGCCAGGGATCGCCGCGGACGCCGGCCAGGCCGGCGGACCCGCGCGAGAAACGCTCGGCGGCGTGGAATCTCCGTTCGGCCAGATCGGTCAGCGCAAAGTGTCCCAGGTAGAGATGGCCGGCCGACCAGCCGCGCCCGGCCGGCGGCGCGCCCGGCTCCAGCCCGAACCGGAACAGGCTCAACTGGTAGCCGAATTCACGGCCACCCCCGACCAGGTGCCCGGTCGCGTACCACCACTCGGTTCGAAAATCGGGGTGGGCCGCGTGGTCGCGCGGAAACGAAAACGCGCGCGGCGCCACCACCGCGGCGAACCCGCTGCCCATGGCGCCCGCCCCGAGCACCGCGCGCGGGGTCAGCGGCGGCGGCGAGTGGTCGGCGCA
>JBFJNB010000173.1:0-6103 GCA_041633655.1 Lysobacterales bacterium
CGGCAGCCCTTCAGCGAGCATCCGCGCCAGCGCCTTGGGGGCGAAGTAGTGGTCCCATTCGATCGCGTAGGCGGCCGCGCCAGGCGCGGGCTCGGCCGGCTCGGGCAGCGCCGCGCCGCGGTAGCGCTGGCCGCGCAGGTTGCCGACCCGACCCACGGTAGCCAGCGGCAGGTCGAACGCGCTGGCGAAGTTCCAGGCGGACACGTCGTAAAAGGTCGAATCTTCGAATTCGGTGCGGCGCTCGAACAGGCTTTTCAGCAGCCGGTACTGGGGCTGGCGGGTCGGCACCAGCAGCGCGCCGCCGGGCTCGAACCGCCGCTCGCCGTCGGCGAACGCGCGCGTGAGTTCATAGACCTCGATCCCGTGCGCGAGCAGGCGCTCGGCCATCGCCGCGGTGCGGGCCGGATCGCGCGGGTCGCCGAACACATAGCCGGCGACTCGATCGGAGGACGCGAACTTCTGGGTGTCCTGATCGAACCAGTGGCGATACTCCAGCAGCTCCGCGCGCAGCGCGGCGGCCCCGGCCAGGCTCGACAGCGACGTCTGGACCTGGTTGCGCACCGCGGTCCGGAAGCTGAGCTCGCCGCGCTCGGTCGCCATCAGGTGCCCGCGCGGGCTGGCCTGCTCGAACAGCACGCCGATCATCCCCTGGGCATCCGGATAGGTGGATCCCTTGCCGTAGTAGAAGTCGTCGAAGACTTCCTCGCTGAAATACGGCTGCCCGACCGCGTCCAGCGCGCGGGCATGGAACTCGGCCAGGCGCGCGGTCAGCTCCGCGTTGCGCCCGGGCGTCAGCGGATGGCGGCGGTTGGGCACCCCGGGCTGGAAGAAGTAGGTCTGATCGCTGCCCATCTCGTGAAAATCGGTGACCAGGTGCGGGCGCCAGCGCTGCAGAACGCCGACCCGGGCGCGCGATTCCGGGTGGGTCAGCAGCAGCCAGTCCCGGTTCAGGTCGAACCAGTAGTGGTTGAAGCGGCCGCCGGGCCAGACTTCCTGGTGCTCACGGTGCTCGCGCGCGGCCACCAGATTGACCCCGCGGTGGCCGTTGACCCATTGCGCAAAACGCCCCAGTCCGTCCGGATTCAGCGACGGATCGATCAGAATCACGGTGTCGGCGAGCAACGCCTCGATCGCGTCGCCTTGCGTGGCCGCCAGGTGATACGCGATCACCAGCGCCGCGTTGGAGCCGCTGGCCTCGTTGCCGTGGATGCTGTAGCCGAGCCACAGCACCAGCGGTCCGTCGCCTTTTAGGTGACGCGCGCGCAGCGCCTCCAGCCGCGGGTGGTTTTCCGGCGCGGTGATCGTCAGCGTGAGCAGGGGGCGCTGCTCGTGGGTTCGGCCGGTGACCTCCAGCGCGACCCGCGGCGAGGCCGCCGCCAGCGCCTCGGCGTAGCGCACCAGTTGGTCGTGGCGCACGTGCCACTCGCCGACCTCGTGCCCGATGACGGCCTCCGGGGTCGGGACCTCCGGCGCATACCGATGTCCGGCCGGCAGATAGTCGACGACCCCGGCGAACGCCCCCGACGCGACCGACATGAATCCCGCAAGCGCTATCGTTCGCATGCTGCTCCAGTGGGAATGAATTCGATTCAGGCCGGGGCATTGTCCGTAGCCGAGGCGCGCCTGACAAGTTGGCGGGTCGGCAATGAGGTTGGATCGTCCGCCGCAGGTAAAAAAGGCCATCCGTGGCCACCGGGCAACTGCCCGGCTATCCTTACCCATCTTCCCCTGGTTCCGTGGCAAGTGGGTGTAGTTTCGCGCGGCGGGCGATCTCCGGAAATCGGCGGGTGGCGCGGCATCGCGTAGGATTTCGCCGCGCGCGACTGTAGGAAATAATCGATGATCGGACTCATGCAGCGGGTCACCGAGGCGTCGGTCGAGGTCGACGGCGAGCGCATCGCGGCCATCGGCGCGGGCCTGATGGTGCTGATCGGCGTAGAGCGCGGCGACGGTGAAAAACAGATGGAGCGGCTGCTGGAGCGGCTGCTGAACTACCGGGTGTTCCCCGACGCCGAGGGCCGGATGAACCTGTCGCTGCGCGATACCGGCGGCGAACTGCTGCTGGTGCCACAGTTCACGCTGCCGGCCGACACGCGCAAGGGCAACCGGCCCGGGTTCTCAACCGCGGCGCAGCCGGAGCTGGGGAAAGCTGTGTTCGAGGCGATGGTCGCCCGCGCATGCGAGATCCATCCCCGGGTCGCCGCCGGCCGCTTCGGCGCCAACATGCGCGTCGCGCTGGTCAACGACGGGCCGGTCACGTTCTGGCTGCAGGTGCCTTAGCCTGACGGCAGGCGCAGGCGGGCGCGGCAGCCGCCGTCGGCGCGGTTGGAAAGATCCAGGCGCCCGCCGTGGGCCTCGGCGATCCGGCGCCCGAGCACCAGGCCGATCCCGTTGCCGTCCGGCTTGGTGGTGAAGAACGGCACGAACAGATTGCCCGACTCGGGCAGGCCCGGGCCCTGGTCTTCGACGTCGACCAGGACCCAGTTGCGCTCCAGCCGCCAGCGGACCCGGACCTCGCCGCCGGCCGGGCTCGCCTCGATCGCGTTCTTCAGCAGGTTGATCAACACCTGTTCGAGCTGCCCGGGGTCGACGGCGACGATCAGCTCGGGACCCTCGCAGACGATCGCGCGGTCGGACTCGAACCGGGCCACGCGGCGGATCAGCGCGCCGATCTCGACCAGCTCGACCCGCGGCTCAGGCAGCCGCGCCAGCAGCGTGTATCCCTTGACGAAGCGCTCCAGCGCCGCGGAGCGGGTTGCGATCAGATCCAGCCCGTCGCGCAGATCCTCGGCCAGCTCGCCGTCGAGTTCGAGCCCGGCCAGGCGCGCACCGAGCGCCTCGGTGATCGACTGGATCGGGGCCAATGAATTGTTGATCTCGTGGCCGAGCACGCGGATCAGCCGCTGCCAGGCGCTGCGTTCCTGTTCCCGCAGGGCTCGGCTCAGGTCCGAGACCAGCAGCAGGTGGTGAACCTTGCCGCCCTCGCGAAAGGTCCGGTGGCGCACGTCCCAGCGCCCGCTGGCGGCGGCGAAATCCCATTCCACGACCAGCGGCTCGGTGGCGCTCAGGAACGGCTCGAGCCCCAGCTCGGCCGCGCTCGGGGGCGGATCCTGGTCGATGCGCTCGATCCCGACCAGCGCCCGGCCCGCCGCGTTGACCAGCCCGAGCCTCCGGTCGGCCCCGAACGTGAACACCGCCAGGTCGACGGTCTCGATGACCTTGCCGAGCAGCGCGAGGGTTTCCTCGACCTGCAGGCGTTGGCGGTGCAGCGTATCGCGCAGCAGATTGACCTCGCGCACGACCTCGCCGAGCGCGTCGCCGGGGGCGTCCAGGCGCCCGCGCAGCAGATAGTCGCCCTCGCGCAGCGCCTCGAGCAGGGTCGCCACGGTGCGCAGCGGATAGGCCGCGCCGCGGCGCAGGCGGGTCAGCGCCAGCCACCAGAAGAACCCGGCCACGCCGAGCCAGGCCACCAGCGTCCCCGGGGTCGGGCGAAAGCCGAACGCCAGCGCCAGCGCCAGGATCAGGAACGGCAGCGCGCTGAGCGCGGCGCCGATCAGCACGCGGTGTTCGTAGTGCGGGTGGCGCGGGCGGTGGTGTGGGTCGTGCCCGGCGGTCATCTCTCGATACCGAACTTCTCCATCCTGCGGTACAGCGCGCTGCGGCTGATCCCGAGTGCCTGGGCGGCCGCGATCACGTTGCCGCGGTGGGTCTGAAGCGCGGTGCGCAGCAACGCTTCCTCGGCCTGGGCCAGGGTCATCAGCGGCAGTTCCCCCGCCAGCGCCCCGCCGTCGGGCTCAAGTTGCAGGTCCGCGGCCTCGATCGCTTCCCCGCGCGCCAGCAGCACCGCGCGCTCGATGACGTGGTCGATTTCGCGCACGTTGCCGGGCCACGGGTAGCGCTCAAGCAGCGCCCGCGCCCGGTCCGAGAGCGCCAGATCGGGACGCGCGTAACGGCGCCGGTGCCGGATCAGGAAGTGCTCGGCCAGCGGTTCGATGTCGGTGCGCCGCTCGGCCAGCGGCGGGATGTGGATCTCGACCGTGTTGAGGCGAAAGTAAAGGTCCTTGCGAAACGCGCCGTCGGCCACCTGCCGCTTCAGGTCGGTGTTGGTGGCGGCGATCAGGCGCACGTCGGTCGCGCGGCTGCGCGAGGCCCCGACCGGCTCGACCCGGCCGGTTTCGATCACGTGCAGAAGTTTCGCCTGCTGGTCCAGCGGCAGGTTGCCGATCTCGTCCAACAGCAGGGTGCCGCCGTCGGCCAGCTCGAAGCGCCCGATGCGCTCGGACCGGGCGTCGGTGAACGCACCCTTCACGTGACCAAACATCTCGGACTCGAACACCCCGGAGGGCAGGCCCCCCATGTTGACCACGACGAACGGCCCGTCGGCGCGGCGCGAGCGCCGATGGATGTGGCGCGCGATCAGCCCCTTGCCGGTACCGTTGTCGCCGGTGATCAGGATGTTGGCGTCGGAAACGGCCACCCGAGCGACCACGTCCAGCACCTGTTTCAGCGCGTCCGATTCGGCGACCAGCGGCTCGCAGTCGTCCTGGTCGCGCCGGCGCCGGTCCGCGCGCAGGCGCTTTTGCTCCTTCAGCGCGGCCCCCAGCGCGGCCTGGCTGCGCAGGATGCTCAGGAGCCGCTGGTTCTTCCACGGCTTCTCGACGAAATCCGCGGCCCCGCGGTGGAGCGCATCGACCGCCAGCTCGACCGTGCTCCAGGCGGTCATCACCACCACCGGGCAGTCCGGATCGAGCGCGCGCAGTTTGTCGATCAGCTCCAGCCCCTCGCTGCCGGAGGTGGTGTCGCGGGTGTAATTGAGGTCGATCAGCGCGACGTCGTAGTGCCGCTCGGCGACCGCCTCCAGCACCTCGGCCGGCGACACCGCGCTGTCGACCCGGAAGCCCTCCCCGCGCAGCAGCAGCCGCAGCGCGCGCACCACGTCGGGCTGGTCGTCGGCGACCAGGACATGCGGGCGGTCCTGCTGCGGCCCGGCCTCGGCCGGAGTGGCGGTGCTCATTGAATGCCCTGCGACGATGGTTCGCCGACTATCAGAGCGCCTGGGAAAGCCAAATTCAAGACATTGCTGGTTCGCGCCAGCTCGCGCGAAGACCGGTCAGGAATCGGCATGGCGGATCGTCGACGGCTCGATCCGGCGCTGACGGGTCAGTCCTCCTTGACTGTCAGGCTTCGTGCACCGGCGGGCCAATGCCCGTTCAAGAACGCGTTCACCGCCGGGAAGAACACCTCGGGGCGTTCGATGAAAGGAAAATGCCCGGCCGGCGAGAGCAGCAGCAGGCGCGCGTCGCCGTGCGCCGCCCAGGCCTCGGCGCCCGCCAACGGGATCCCGTCCTCGCGTCCGTGGATCACCAGCCTGGGGACCTCGAGCGCCGCGAGTTCGGCGGTCAGATCCCAGTCGCCGAACGAACCCAGCAAGCGGCCGAAGTAGGGCCACAGATTGCGTGGCCACTCGTTTTCCCAGACGCACACGTCCGGCACCCGATCGGCCAGTTTGGGATCGGCGAAATTGGATGGCAGCGTGAGCTCGTTGTAGAGCCGGCACAGCAGCTCCGCGGCGTCCTCGAATTCGCCGGCGTCGATGCGGGCGTTGAGGTCGGCCATCGCTTCGGCGTCGACCCGCTCGCCGCGCGAATCCCCCTGCCGATCCATGATGGCTTTGGCCGGGGGCACCGCGCCGACCTGGACCAGACGCGAAACGCGCTCCGGATGGCGGATCGCATACTGCGCCATTTCCATCCCGAGCCCCGAAAAGCCGATGATCGCCATTCGCTCGATGCCCAGCTCGCGCCGCAGGTCTTCGAGGTCCTGGAGCTGGCGCTCGAGACTGACTGACTCGAGACTCGGGCAGTCGCTGCGCCCGCGGCAGCGCGGATCATAGAACAGCAGCCGGCGTCCATCCCCGGCCAGCGGTGCGAGCAGTTCCTCCAGGTAAAAGCCCACCGGAACGACCACGATCTGCGGACCGTCGCCGATCGATTGGTAGTACAGCCCGGCGCCATCACCGACCGTGACCCGTCCGCACACCGCGGCCGCGGGTGGTGAAGCGCGGGTCGCGGTCTCGGTGTTGGCGGCCGAGCGCCAGCCGGCC
>JBFJNB010000174.1:0-6061 GCA_041633655.1 Lysobacterales bacterium
CGGCGGTCTGCGGGTCGAGGGAAGCCCGCTGGGTCACCGGGCCCCGATAGCGTTGCAAGAACACGTGGACCCGGGTCCCCGCGCCCAGTTCGCTGTCGATTTGAACGTGGCCCCCGCTCTGCAGAATGATCCCGTAGGACGTGGCCAGCCCGAGTCCGGTTCCCGCGCCCCGTTCCTTGGTGGTATAGAACGGCTCGAACAGGTGCTCGCGGGCCTCGTCGGACATGCCGGCGCCGGTATCGGAGACCGTCAGCCGCACGTACTGGCCGGGCTCGACGCCGGGGACGCCCGGATTGGGATTGCTCAAATCGACGTTGCGGAGTTCGATCGTCAGCACGCCGCCTCGCGGCATCGCGTCGCGAGCGTTGGTCGCGAGGTTCATCAGCACCTGCGTCATCTGACTCGAGTCGACCCGGACGGTCCACAGCCCTGGCTCGGTGACGACGCGCAGCTCGATGTCCTCCTTGATCAGACTGCGCAACATCTGCCGGTTGTCTTGAACCAGCGACGAGAGTTCGATCACGCTCGGCACGATGTGCTGCTTGCGGGCGAACGCGAGCAGCTGCCCGGTCAGGCCGGCGGCCTGCTCGGCGGCGGTCTGGCCGCTCAATAACAGCTCACGCAGCGGCGACTCTTCCGGGAGCTTGGACAGCGCCAGCTCGATCGAGCCGCCGATCACGGTCAGGTAGTTGTTGAAGTCGTGCGCGATGCCGCCCGCCAGGCGCCCGATGCTCTCCATTTTCTGAGCCTGGGCGAGTTCCTGCTGGAGCGCCTCGCGATGCGCGATGGCCTGCTGCAGCGCCGACTCGCGGCGTTCGATCGCGTCCAGCATTTCGTTGAAGGTGCTGGTCAGGACGCCGACTTCGTCGGACCCGCTCGGGTTGGCGCGCATGCTGTAGTCGCGTCGGTCGCGAACCTCGGCGGCGACCCGCGAAAGGTCCAGGATCGGCCGCGAGATGGTCCGGTGCAGCACGACCATCAGGAACGCCGATGCCAGGGTCAACGCGAACACGACGCCGAGTGCCATCAGCCCGTACTGCGGCAGCCGGGCATACAGCGGCGGCAGGGTGCGGGCGACGAACAGGTGGCCGATGACTTGGTTCTCGTCGCGAATCGCGGTCGACAGCTCGACCCCGCCGGCCCGGTAATGCAGCCCGGCCGGCGGCGGTGCTCGCGGGAATACGAACTCACCCTCGGCAGACCCGCGCCAGGTTGCGAACAGCAACCCCGATCGGTCGTAGACGGCGGCAGCGAGGAAATCACGGTTGGCGCCGAAACTGGCCAGATCCTCGCCCACGGCGCGCTGGTCGAGGAAGCTCAGCCCGGCGGTCAAGGTCGGGCGCAGAATTTCCACGTCCGCGCGCATGCTTCGTTCGATCGCGGGGCGGAACGTCGTGGCCTCGTAGATCAGGGTCACGAACCCGGTCACGAGCAGCGCCAGGATGCTGGCCATCGCGGTGATGGCGATGATCTTGCGACCGAGCGAAAGGTCCCAGAAGGCGCGCATCAGTTGCCTCCGTTCGCCACAGCGGCACCGACGACCCGCCTGGCGAGGTGGAGCATCCGGGAACTCACGGTCAGACCGGCCTGGTCGGTCGCGTCGAGGTTGACGCCGAACTGGACGGTCTCGTCCACGATGATGAGTTCGACGCCGCCGCCGTTGCGCAGGAAGCGGCCGGATTCGCCGACGGTCAGGATCGGCTGGCCGCGCAGACCGCTCAGGAACTCCGGGCGCTGATCGACTTTCTGCCCGACGAACAGCACGTGACACCCCAGCGCCTGGTCGGGCTGGTCGATTCGGCTGACCCGAAGCGGCCGCCCATGACTGGTCCGCGACGCCATCGTCCGGTCGATCACCTCGCCGAAACGGTCCGGCCCGAGGATGCAGACCTCCAGGGCCGAACGGTCGTCTTCGAATGCGTCCTGCGGCCACTCGACGTAGCGGGTGAAATTCAGCAGGTAGGCCGCCTTGACCTCGTACTCCGGGGTGGGCTCCGATTGCGCCACGACGGCCCCCGTTTGGGCCAGCGCCAGCGCCAGCAGCAGGACCCCGGCGCACCAGCGTGAGGCGCGATTGCGGGGACCCATGGACGGGATCGACCGGATCAACGCAACGGAAAGGATATCTCGAGAGCCACCGAGCGCCCCTCAATCGGGTAGTCCTCGGGGATGACCGGCTCGGCGGGCTCGCGGCCGTCGCTCGAAAACAGGTTGCGCCCGATCAGCGCGAGATCGAGCCGACCCAGCAGCCGCTGCCGCCGCAGGGTCAGATCGACCGTCGTATAGCCGGACAGCCGCGCTCTGGGGTCACTTCCCAGGCGGTCCCGCGCGCCAACCCGCAGCGCGCGCAGGTTGGCTCGCCAGGAGGGGCGAAAGCGCCAGTCGAGGCCGACGTAGAGCTGGCTGCGCGGCCCGCCCGTTGCATAGTCGCTGCGGCCCGGCACCCGGTTTTTGGTGCGCTGCCAGGCGTAATTCGCGTCCACCCGCAAGCCCTTGGAACCCTCCCACGACAGCTCGAGTTCGAACCCGCGGCCTCGATGCTGCCCCGAGTTCTGGGCCATCAGCGAGGTCCCGGCGGGATCCTGGACGAACTCGATCAGTTCCTCGGTCTCGTAGTAGAAGGTGCTCAATACCGTGCGCAGGCCCGGCAGCGGGCGGGCGTCGAACACGAATTCTACCGTCTCGCTGGTCTCGGGATCGAGATCGGGGTTGCCGAGAAAACTCGGGTTGTTGGTGGTGAAGAGCTGGGCAAACGAGGGGGCCCGAAATGCGCGCCCGTAGAGCAGTTTGGTACTGAGTCGCGGCCGGGCGTGCCAGACCAGGGCCAGGCGGGGATTGAAGGTCGAGCCGAAGTCGCTGAAGTGGTCGAAGCGTGCCCCGATGGTCACCTCCAGCCCGTCGGTCGGGGTCCACTGGTCCTGGAGCGACAGATAGGTGTGGTTGCGGCTGACGTCGGGGCTGAAGGCGAATTCGGTGCCGCTGAGGTCGGTCAGGGTGCCGTCGATGACCCCCTCGGTGCCGTCGATGACCCCGGGGCCGAAGTTGCGCATGTCGAAGGCGTCGAATTCGTGCCGGGCGAATCCCGCGTTGAAGCGCAGGTCGTGGCGGTCCAGTTGCTGATAGCGTGCCACCGAGTCGAACGTGACCGTCGTCTGCTCCACATACGGCCGACTGATCAGGCCCTCGGGAAACGCGACCGGTGCCACGGGATTCACGAAATCGACATTGCCGTCCGCGCCGATCGGCAGCACGGCCCCGGGCGGAAAGACGTTGAAGTCCGAGTCGGTATCGGAGTGGATCGCGCTGAGCGTCTGGGTCAGCTCCCAGCCGCCGGATGTCGCGGTTCGGTAGCCGAGATCGGCCATCAGCAGGTTCGAGCGCTGGCTCCCGCGCGGATCCAGCGCCTGCGCCAGGCCCATGCCCAGGCCGCGGTCGTTGGCGAACCCCCACAGCCGCGCGGTCCAGCCCGCGCGCTCGGCCTGGAGGTGGAGGTTGATGAGGTCCGAGTCGGTCGCGAGCGGCCCCGGGGCCAGCGAGGCGGCGGTCCCGAGCAGGGCGTCGAGCCCGGCTTGACGGTCACTCGCGATGACCCGGCCGGCGTCGCCGTCGGTGGTTTGAACGTCCAGGGTCACCGCGAGGTCCCATTCCCCCAGGCGACCTCCGTGCTGGAGCCACCCGCTATGAGTGTCGAACGAGCCGCCGCGCAGTCCGACGCGGGTGCCACCGATGTCCTCGGCGCGCTTGGTGATCACGTCGACCACGCCGCCGAAGGCCTCGGCCCCGTAGACCGCCGAACCGGGCCCGCGGATGACCTCGACCCGCTCGATCCCGGTGACCGGCAGCCGAAGCCCGAGCATCGGCGCCCCCTCCGCCGCGCGGTGGATCGGGATGCCGTTCAACAGCACCAGCATCGCGCCGGCCGTATTGGACTCGATCCCGCGCACCGTATAGCGCGGTTCGAAGATCCCGACCCGGGCCGGACTGACGTGCACGCCGGCCACGGTTTCGAGCAGGTCGTCCAGGTGCGTGACACCCATGCCGAGAATCTGGTCGGCGGTGATCACGGTGATCGCCCCCGGGGCGCGCGAAATCGGCTGGGGGTGGCCGGTCGCGACCCGGATCCTGACGTCGACCAACTCGCTGAGATCGAGATCTGCGGTCGACTGCGCCGGGGGCGACATCGCGTGCGCGCCGGCGGCTAGGACGAGCCAAGTCCCGGACGAAAGCCCCCTACAAATGACGTTCCATCGCATCGTCTGGCCCTGCGCCTGCCCATCCTCTCCCACCCCGATCTTAGAGCAAATCGGTCCGACGAGTCATCCCGCCGCACGGCGCGCCGTTGGCGGGCCGTCAGCCCGCGGCCCTGGAGAACGCCGGCGGGGGGGACAGGAACCGGAGATAGGCGGGGTTGTCGCACTCGCGGATCCACGGATAGCCGGTCGAGTCCAGGAAGCGCTGGAACTCGACCCCTTCATCATCGGGAACCATGAAGCCGGCCAGCACCCGGCCGTAGGCCGCCCCGTGGTTGCGGTAATGGAACAGGCTGATGTTCCAGCGACCGGCCAGCGTGGACAGGAAATCGAGCAGCGCACCCGGGCGCTCCGGAAACTCGAACCGGTAGATCTGCTCCTGCTTGGTGCTCGGCAGGGTGCCGCCGACCATGTGCCGCAGGTGCAGGCGGGCCATTTCGTTGTGGCTCAAATCCACCACCGAGTAGCCCGCCTCGCGCAGTCGCCCCAGCACCACCAGATCGGCCTGTGCGCCCGCCGCGCGGGTTCGGGCGCCGTGCTCCAGCGACAGACCGACGAACACCTCGGCAGCATCCGGGTCTCGGTAGCGGTAATTGAACTCGCGGATCCCGCGGTGCCCCAGCGTCTTCAGGAACTTGAGAAAGCTGCCCGGGCGCTCCGGGATCGTGACCGCCAGCAGCAGTTCCTCGCCGCGCCCGATCGCCGCGCGTTCGACCACGTGTCCGAGCCGGCTGAAGTTGATGTTGGCGCCACTGTTGATCGCCACGATCGGCCCCGCGGGCAGCGGTTCGTGCGCTTTCGCGAAAGCCTTGATGCCGGCCACCGCCAGCGCACCGGCCGGCTCCACCAGCGCGCGGGTGTCCTCGAACACGTCGCGCATGGCCGCGCAGATTTCGTCGGCGCTGACGGTCACCACCGAATCGACCAGTTCGCGCGCCAGTTCGAACGTGAGGTCGCCGATCCGCCGCACCGCTGCACCGTCGACGAAGATCCCGGCGCGCTCCAGCGTGACCGGCGCACCGGCCGCGCGCGCCGCGGCCAGGCAGGCCGCGTCCTCGGGCTCGACCCCGACGATCTGGGTTTGCGGGTGCAGGCTCTTGATCACCGCGGCGATTCCGGCGATCAGGCCGCCACCGCCGACCGGCACGAACACCATCGCCGGCGGCGCCGGGGACTGGTTCAGCAGCTCCAGCCCGACCGTGCCCTGGCCCGCGATCACGTCCGGGTCGTCGAACGGGTGGATCAGCACCGCGCCGATCTCGGCGGCGATCTCTCGGGCGCGGGCTTCGGCGTCGTCGTAGCCGTCGCCGGCCAGCACCACCCGCGCGCCCAAACGGCGCACCGCATCCACCTTGATCCCGGGCGTGGTGCGCGGCATCACGATGTGCGCTTCGAGTCCCCGTTCGCGGACCGCCAGCGCGACCCCCTGCGCGTGGTTGCCGGCCGAGGCCGCGACCACCTTGCGGCAGTTCTCGGACAGGCGCTTGATGTGCGCGTAGGCACCGCGAATCTTGAACGAGAAGGTGGGCTGCAGGTCTTCGCGCTTGAAGTAGACCTCGGCGCCCAGGCGCGCGCTCAGGTTCAGCGCCCGCTCCAGCGGGGTGCGGCGAGCGACCTCGTAGACCGATGCGGTCAGGGCGCGACGCAGATATTCGAAGGCTAGCTTGGACACTAGTGGCCTGTAACACTCAAATTATTACTACCTGCGCGCGCTTCGAACGCGATCGCGGCGTTGCTCCTCCTCCCGTGGGGCCTGCCACTGCTCGTCGTCGCGGGCGACGGCATCGCCAGGCCGCTTCTTCGCCTACGGC
>JBFJNB010000175.1:0-6051 GCA_041633655.1 Lysobacterales bacterium
ACTAGTGGCCTGTAACACTCAAATTATTACTACCTGCGCGCGCTTCGAACGCGATCGCGGCGTTGCTCCTCCTCCCGTGGGGCCTGCCACTGCTCGTCGTCGCGGGCGACGGCATCGCCAGGCCGCTTCTTCGCCTACGGCGAAACCGCGGCCCGCCTCCTTGCCTGCCCTCTTGCCCTCGCGCCCGATCCATCACGCAGCCAATAACACTTTGAATGTTACAGGCCACTAGGCTACGGCTCGCGCGCCCAGGCGCTCGATCACCCGGGCGGTCACGTCCGCGGTGCTGAGCGCGCCGCCCAGGTCGGGGGTGGTCTCGCCGCCGGCGACACAGGCCTCGACCGCCGCGTTGACCGCGGCGGCCTCGCGTTCGAGCCCCAGATGCTCCAGCAGCATCGCCGCGCTGAGCATCGTGGCCATCGGGTTGGCGCGCCCGCTGCCGATCAGGTCCGGGGCCGAGCCGTGGATCGGTTCGAACAGGCCGGGGCCGGAGTCGCCGAGCGAGGCCGACGGCAGCATCCCGAGCGAGCCGATTACCGCGGCGGCCTCGTCGGTCAGGATGTCGCCGAACATATTCTCGGTGACGATCACGTCGAAGCGGCTCGGCTGCGAGACCAGGAACATCGCCGCGGCGTCGACCAGCAGCGTCTCGAACTCGAGTTCCGGGTACTCGCGCGTCACGATTTCGGTGGTCAGCCGGCGCCACAGGCGCGAGGTCGCCAGCACGTTGGCCTTGTCCACCAGGGTCAGGCGCCCGCGCCGTGAGCGAGCGAGGCGCGCGGCCAGGTGGACCACGCGGGCGATCTCGGCGGCTTCGTAGCGGCACTGATCCGACGCGGATTCCTGCTCCTCGGTCTTGTCGCCGAAGTAGATGCCGCCGGTCAGCTCGCGCACCACCAGCAGGTCGACCCCGGCCAGGCGCTCGGGCTTCAGCGGGCTGGCAGCGGCCAGCGCCGGCAGCGCGCGCGCCGGGCGCAGGTTCGCGTACACGTCCAGGGCCTGGCGCAGCCGCAGCAAGCCCTGCTCGGGTCGCACCCGCGCCTGCGGGTCGTCCCACCGGGGTCCGCCGACGGCCCCCAGCAGGACCGCGTCGGCGTCGCGGCAGGCCCGCGCGGTGGCTTCCGGCAGCGGGTCGCGGTGTGCGTCGATCGCGGCCCCGCCGATCGCGCAGGTCTGAAACTCGAACCGATGGGAATGCGCGTCGGCCACCGCCTCGAGCACGTCCCGGGCGGCGGAGACGATCTCGGGTCCGATCCCGTCACCCGGCAGCAATGCGATTCTGGCCTCCATCGGCTAGCCCGCGCCTCGCTCGAACGCTTCGATCGCCGGGACCTGCTGGAGCAGGTAGCCGAGCGCGTCGACCCCTTCCAGCAGGCAGTGGCGGGCAAACGGGTCCAGTTCGAACTCGACCTGGCGCCCCGCGGTCAGCTCGACCCGGGTCGCGGCCACGTCCACGGTGATCTCGGCGCCGGGGTGTTCGATCAGCCAGCGGTGGTCGGCCGAGTCGAGCACGATCGGCAGCAGGCCGCAATTGAGCGCGTTGGCGCGGAAGATATCCGCGATCCGGTCGCTGATCACGACCCGGAAGCCGAAATCGAGCAGCGCCCACGGGGCGTGCTCGCGCGAGGAACCGCAGCCGAAGTTGGTGCCGGCGACCAGGATCTGCTTGCCCCGGGTCTCGGGCTCGTTGAGCACGCAGCCGGGGCGCTCGGCGCCGCTGGAGTCGAAGCGCCAGTCGTAGAACGCATAGCGGCCCATTTCGGTCGAGACCGTGGTGGTCAGAAACCGCGCCGGGATGATCTGATCGGTGTCGATGTTGGCCTGCTCCAGCACCAGGGTCCGGGAGGTCAGTCGCTGCAGTGGCTTCATCCGACGGCCTCGCGGGTGGGCGCCAGTCGGCGGGGGTCGGCGATGCACCCGGAAACCGCCGCGGCGGCGGCGGTCGCTGGGCTCGCCAGCAGGGTGCGCGCGCCGGGGCCCTGGCGGCCCTCGAAGTTACGGTTGGAGGTGCTGACCGCGGTATGGCCGGGCGCGACCCCGTCGCCGTTCATCGCGATGCACATCGAGCAGCCCGGCAGCCGCCATTCGGCCCCGGCGCTGACGAATACCCGGTCCAGTCCGGCGGCCTCGGCCTGGCGCCGCACCGCCTCCGAGCCCGGCACCACCAGCATCCGCACCCCCTGGGCCACCCGCCGCCCGGCGAGCACGGCCGCGGCCTGCTCCAGGTCGCTCAAGCGCCCGTTGGTGCAGCTGCCGATGAAGACCACGTCGATCTTGTGCCCCAACAGCGACTGGCCGGGGCTGAGCCCCATGTATTCCAGCGCCCGGCGCTCGGCCAGCGTGCCCGGCGGCGGAATCTTGGCGTCGATCGGGATCACCATCCCTGGGTGGGTGCCGTAGGTCACCGTCGGCGCGATGGCCGATGCGTCGATCGTGACCTCGTGGTCGAACCGGGCCCCGGGGTCCGAGGCGAGCTTTGTCCAGCGCTCGCGGGCGGCGTCGAAGGCGGGACCGGCTGGCGCCAGCGGGCGCCCCTGCAGATAATCGAAGGTCACCTCGTCGGGCGCGATCATCCCCGCCCGCGCGCCGGCCTCGATGGTCATGTTGCAGACCGTCATCCGGCCCTCCATCCCGAGCGCGCGGATCGCCGAACCCGAGTACTCGATCACGTAGCCGGTACCGCCGTCGACGCCGATGGCGCCGATCAGGTGCAGGATCAGGTCCTTCGGCGCGACCGAGTCGGGGAGGCGTCCGTCGACCACGATGCGCATCGAGCGGGGCTTGCGCAGCAGCAGGCACTGGGTCGCCAGCACGTGCCCGACCTGGGTGGTGCCGATGCCGAACGCGAGCGCGCCGAACGCGCCGTGGGTGCTGGTATGGCTGTCGCCGCAGACGATCGTCGCGCCCGGATGGGTCGCGCCCAGCTCCGGGCCCATCACGTGGACGATACCGCGGTGGGGGCTGTCCCAGCCGTTCAGCTCGACTCCGAACTCACGGCAGTTCCGATACAGCGTCTCGACCTGTTCGCGCGCGGCGTCGGTCACGTACGGGCGGCGCCCGTCGCGGGCGGGCAGGGTCGGGGTGGAGTGGTCCAGGGTGGCCAGCGTGCGTTCGGGTCGGCGGACCTCGAGCCCGCGCTGGCGCAGCACCTCGAAGCCCTGCGGCGAGGTGACCTCGTGGATCAGGTGCAGATCGACGTACAGCACCGCAGGGTGGCTGGCGGTCTCGGGGATTACCTCGTGCGCCCGCCAGACCTTGTCGAACAAGGAGCGGGGGTTGTTGTTGGTGGACTCAGACACCGCTCGGGGCCGGCGTCAGGGCCCGGCGACGGCCGCCGCGGGTTCGTCTTCGGCCCCGCGCTCCAGCCGCCGGGCGACCCGATTGACGATCTCCATCAACGCCTGGGTGCTGGCGGCGACGATGTCGGTGCTGACGCCGTGGCCCTTCAGCTCCTCTTCGCCCCACCGCGCGCGCACCTCGGCCTCGCCCTGGGCGTCCTCGCCGGCGGTGACGCTGCGAACCGTTAGTCCGGTGACGTGCAGCTCGAGCCCGGTGGCCCGGATCACCGCGGTGAACGCGGCGTCGAGCGGCCCATCGCCGTCGGCGGCCTCCCGCCTGACCTGACCGTCACGGTCCACCAGCGCGACCGAAGCCGACGGATGCTCGTCTTCGCCGACCCCGGTGGTGACATGCATCGACTGGATCCGCCACGGCCCCTGCTCGGCCTCGGTGCCCACGACCAGCGCCTCCAGGTCGGCGTCGAAGATCCGCTTCTTGCGATCGGCCAGATCCTTGAACGCCCGGAATACGCGGTCGAGCTCGGACTCTTCCAGTTCGAAGCCCAACTGCCGGTAGCGGTCGGCGACCGCGTGGCGGCCGCTGTGCTTGCCCAGCACCAGGGCCGATTCGGCGATCCCGACGTCGGCCGGGCGCATGATCTCGTAGGTCGCGGCATTGGCCAGCACCCCGTGCTGGTGGATGCCGGCCTCGTGGGCGAACGCGTTGTCGCCGACGATCGCCTTGTTGGGCGGCACGAACGAGCCGGTGATACCGGCCAGCAGCCGGCTCGCCGGGTGCAGCTTGCGGGTGTCGATCCCGGTGCGGCAACCGAACAGTTCGGCGCGCGTGTGCAGCGCCATCACCACCTCTTCCAGCGAGGCGTTGCCGGCCCGCTCGCCGATGCCGTTGATCGTGCACTCGATCTGGCGCGCGCCGGCCCGCACCGCGGTCAGGCTGTTGGCGACCGCCATCCCGAGGTCGTCGTGGCAGTGGGTGCTGACCACCGCGCGCTCGATGTTGGGCACCTGCTGCATCAGGTAGGCGATCAGCTCGCCCATTTCGCCGGGAGTGGTGTAGCCGACCGTGTCCGGGATGTTGACCGTGGTCGCGCCGGCGTCGATCGCCGCCTCCAACACCTCGGCCAGGAACTCGGGCTCGGTGCGGATTGCGTCCTCGGCCGAGAACTCGACCTCGTCGGCCAGCGAGGCCGCCAGCCTGACGCCTTCGATCGCGCGCTCGAGCACCTGCGCCTTGCTCATCTTCAGCTTGTGCTCGCGGTGGATCGGTGAGGTTGCGATGAACACGTGCAGGCGGCTCCTGCGAGCGGGCTTGAGCGCCTCGCCGGCGCGCCGGATGTCCGCCTCGTTGCAACGCGCCAGGCCGCAGATGGTCGGCCCGCGGATCGTCCGCGCGATGTTGTTGACCGAGTTGAAGTCGTCGGGCGAGGCGGCCGGGAAGCCGGCCTCGATCACGTCCACATTGAGCGCCTGCAGCATTCGGGCCATGCGCATTTTCTGGGGCGCGGTCATGCTGAAGCCGGGGCTTTGCTCGCCGTCGCGCAGCGTGGTGTCGAAGATGATGACCTGGTCCATTGTTCCCTCCTGCTAGGCCGCGTCGCGCTTGTTGGTTTTGCCGGCGTTCTTGATCCAGCTCATGCGCGCGCGCAGCTTCTCGCCGACGATCTCGATCGGATGCTCCAGGTCGCGCTTGAGCATGCGATCGTAATTGGGCTTGCCGGCCTCGTTCTCGCGCACCCACTCGCGCGCGAAGCTCCCGTCGCGAATGTCGGACAGCACCTCGCGCATCCGCTCGCGGGCCGATGAATCCACCACCCGCGGGCCGCTGACCAGATCGCCGTAGGTCGCGGTTTCGGAGATGAACTCGTACATCTTCTTGAGCCCCCCTTCGTTGAGCAGGTCGACGATCAGCTTCAGCTCGTGGAGGCATTCGAAGTAGGCCACTTCCGGCTGATAGCCGGCCTCGACCAGCGTTTCGAATCCCTGGACGACCAGCTCGCTCATCCCGCCGCACAGCACCGCCTGCTCGCCGAACAGGTCGGTCTCGGTTTCCTCGGCGAAGGTCGTATCCAGCACGCCGCCGCGGGTGCCGCCGATGGCGTGGGCGTAGCTCAGCGCGCGCCCCGCGGCCTGGCCGCTCGCGTCCTGGTGGATCGCGCGCAGGCAGGGCACGCCGCGGCCGCGCTCGAATTCGCGCCGGACCAGGTCGCCCGGCCCCTTGGGGGCGACCATCACCACGTCGATGTTCTCTGGCGGCTCGATCAGGCCATAGTGGATGTTGAACCCGTGCGCGAACAGCAGCGCCGCGCCCGGTTTGATCGAGGCGCGCATCTCGCCGAACACCGCGGCCTGGGTCATGTCCGGGGTCAGCAGTGCGATCAGATCGGCCTGCTTGGCCGCGGCGGCCGGCTCGGCCACCTCGAATCCGAGTCGCTGCGCCTCGGCCCAGCTCGCGCCGTCGCGGCGCGCCCCGACGACCACCTTGATTCCGGAGTCCTTCAGGTTCAGCGCGTGCGCGCGGCCCTGGCTGCCGAGCCCGACGATCGCCACCGTGGCCCCCTTCAAGTGATTCTGCGTTACATCCTGCTCGGTCAATAGCTGCATCGGTGTTCTCCCGGAACTGAGTCCTCTGGTTTGGGCGTTGGCACTATGAATCCGGTTCGCAGGCCGTGACCGCGCCGTGGGAGGCGGAGCTGACCAGGCGAACATACTTGCGAAATACCCCTTGGGCCGGCGTCTGGCCCGGCCGGCGCGG
>JBFJNB010000176.1:0-6031 GCA_041633655.1 Lysobacterales bacterium
GCAGCAGCACGCTCGTGATCCGGGGCGTCGAACGGCTGGGCGGCTGCCGATACACCGTGCTGCCGGACCGGATCGAGACCGGCACCTACCTGGTCGCCGGCGCGATCACCGGCGGCCGGGTGCGGGTCAAGCGGGCGCGTCCCGACACGCTGGATGCGGTCTTGCAGAAACTCGACGAGGCGGGCGCCGAGCTCAGCATCGGCCCCGACTGGATCGAACTGGACATGCGCGGGCGCCGGCCGCGCGCGGTGGATCTCACCACCGCACCATACCCGGGCTTCCCGACCGACATGCAGGCCCAGTTCTGCGCTCTCAACGTGGTCGCGGAGGGCACCGGCACGATCACCGAAACCGTGTTCGAGAACCGCTTCATGCACGTCCAGGAGCTGCAGCGACTGGGGGCCGACATCCGGCTCAAAGGCAACACCGCGGTCGTGCGCGGCGTCGAAAAGATCACCGGTGCACCGCTAATGGCGACCGATCTCAGGGCTTCCGCGTGTCTGGTGCTGGCCGGGCTGGTGGCCCAAGGCGAGACCATCGTCGACCGCATCTATCACATCGATCGCGGCTACGAGAATATCGAGGAGAAGCTGAGCCAGCTCGGGGCGCACATCCGCCGGCTGCCGCTGGAGCGCCACGCGGCGTAGCCGCCGGGCTAGCTAGCCCGGTGGCCGTCATTTGGGACAGGCGTTGACCTCGAAGGCCTCGAGCGTCAGCTCGATGGTCTCGTCGTCGTCGGCATCGATCTGCTGCAGCCGGACCGGCAGGTAGTTGAGCTTGGGCGCGTGCCAGGAGCGGGTCTCGCGCTGCTTGTTCTCGTGCTCGCGCCGGACCGCGATGGTCGCATAAGTGCCATTCGCGGTCTGGGTCTCGGCGCTGCCGTCGCGCGCGAAGCCAAGCCGCTCCACGCGGCCCTTCTCCACCGTGTCGAACGAAAGACGCGGCGCGTTGTTCCTGAGCGCGCGCATCAAGAGCAGGTTCATCAGCATGCGGTCGGTCTGGCCGGCCTCGAGCGGCATCGCCCATTCCTTTTTTTTGTAGTTGCCGGTTGCCCGCATCCGCTTCCAGTCAAACTCGGCAAACGTGGAGCGCTTGGAAAAGCTCACCCCGCGCGTGTAGCGGTAGCTCAGCGGACGCGGCTCGCCGCGGACGTAGTGAAACTCGGACCGCTCCAGCACATGGCCGCCGAACAAACCGGCAATGCCCCGCTCGGCCTTGGTCGTGGTGGTATAGGTCCACACGCCTTCTTCGTACTCGAGCTCGACCTCCGCGGTCCCCAGGCGCTTGTCGTTGCGTTTGACCTCGTAGCTAGCCGTGAACGGCGCGAGCTCCCCGCCCGGACAGAGGAAGCTGCGGTCCTGAGCGCTAGCGCTCGTCGCCAGGGTCAGGGTCGAGGTCAGAGCCAGCAGCCAAGCGCAGCGGTTGGCTGAGCTTTGTTCCATCCAATTCGATCCCGCTGCGGGCATAGCAAATCCGTTCCGTTGCAATCAGGGAAACCACGTACGGCAGGAGCCGATGTTCGAGTGGGAGCAGCCGCCGCGCCAGACTTGCCGGCGTGTCCTGGCGTCTCACCCGCAGCCTGATCTGAGCGATGACCGGTCCACCGTCGACCTCGGCCGTGACGTAGTGGACGCTTGCTCCGTGCCATTTGACACCAGCGGCCAGGACTCGTTCATGCGTGTTGAGACCGCGAAATCGCGGCAACAATGACGGATGAATGTTGATCAGCCGACCCTGGTAACGGGCCACGAACGCGCCGCTCAGGATTCGCATGAACCCGGCGAGCACGACCAGCCGCGGCGCCCAGGCGTCGATCGCGGCGGCGAGCGCGGCCTCGAACGCGGCTCGATCGCGACCCCGGTGATCGACCACGATGCCCGGAATGCGTGCGTTTTGGGCGTAGGCCAGCGCGCCGACATCGGGATTGTTGCTGATGACGCCCGCGATCGCGAAGTCCTCGCCCTGGGCGTGGATCAGCGCTTCGAGATTGGAGCCTCGGCCCGAGACCAGGACGACTACCGGAGCCGGACGCATTAGGGGTTGACGAAGCGCACCCGCGAGTCGCCGGCGTCGCGTATCTGCCCAATCGGCCAGCTTTCGATCCCGTGCTCCGCGCACAGGCGCTGGGCCGTTGCCGTCTCGGCCGGGTCCAGGATCACGCAGAACCCGATCCCGCAGTTGAACGTGGTCAGCATCTCGGTCTCGGGGATCGCGCCGCGGCGCTTCAGCCAGTCGAAGATCGCAGGCCGCGGCCAGGCCGCCGGATCGACGTCGATGCCGAGCCCCTCGGGAATGACCCGGATCACGTTCTCCTTCAGTCCGCCGCCGGTCACGTGGGCAAACCCGTGCACCTCGACCCCGCGCAGCAGCGCCTGCGCGCAGGCAACGTAAATCGTCGTCGGGGCGAGCAGCCAGTCGGCCAGCGATCGAGCCTCGAGCTCGGCTTCGAGGTCGATCCCGCCGACTTCGAGCAGCCGCCGGATCAGCGAGAATCCGTTGGCGTGCGGCCCGCTGGAGGCGAGCCCCAGGATCTGGTCTCCGGTGCGGATCGCGCGCCCGTCCAGCGCCCGGGCCCTCTCCACCACTCCGACGCTGAAGCCGGCCAGGTCGTACTCGCCGGGTGCGTACATGCCCGGCATCTCGGCGGTTTCGCCGCCGATCAGCGCGCAGCCGGCCTGCTCGCAGCCCGAAGCGATTCCGTCGATGACTCCGGCGGCGACGTCGGGGTCGAGCCGGCCCGCGGCGAAGTAGTCCAGAAAAAACAGCGGCTCGGCCCCCTGAACCACCACGTCGTTGACGCACATCGCGACCAGGTCGACGCCGGCCGTGGCGTGGCGGCCGGTGCGCTGGAGCAGCTTAAGTTTGGTGCCGACGCCGTCGGTGGCGGCAACCAGGACCGGCTCGCGGTAGCCGTCCGGTACCGCGAACAGGCCGCCGAAACCGCCCAGCGGCGACAGCACTTCGCTGCGGTGGGTGCGCGCCGCGAGCGGCTTGATCCGCTCGACGAGCGCGTTGCCGGCGGCGATGTCGACGCCGGCGTCCTGGTAGGTCATCGGGGTGGATTCGGGCACGGATCTTCCTGCGTGGCGAGCGGCGTGCGTATGGTATCTTATGCGCCATTTAGTGTCCTGCTCGAGAAGTTCTCTGACCAACGACAGACCTCCCAAACAGGACACCAGGTCAACAGAATTGCCGGCGAGACTCGTGCGATGCGGGCTAGCGCTCGGCGCAGAACCAAGGTCTGGCATGACGCCCGCAACCCGCCCCGAGGAGTCGAGAATCGCACCGCTCGCGCTGCTGGCTGCAAGCCTGGTGTGCTGGGCCGGAAGCGCCGCGGCCACCACGGTCGATCCTTTCTATGCTCAGGTGCCGGTCGGGGACACCGGGGAGGTGGCCCGCGCGGCCGGGTACCGGGAAGCCCTGGCCAAGGTCCTGACCAAGCTGTCGGGCGACCCGGCCGCGGTCGAGGCGCTCGCCCGCTACCCGGGCCTCGGGCCCGCCGACCCACTGGTGCGTCAGCACCGTTACCTCGAGGCGCCGCCGGAGCCGCAGCAGCTCGCCCCCCAGACCCTGCTCGAGGTCCGCTTCAACCCGACCCGAATCCGCGAGCGAGCGCGCGAGCTCAGGCTCCCGGTGTGGCCGCTGGAACGCCCGGCCGCGTTGATCTGGGTGGCCCTGGAGCGCGGCGACCGGCAGCGCAGCATGCTGGGAACGGCAGCGGAGGATGCCCAGGCGCTGGCGGCCATCGAGCGCGCCGCGCAGGAACGGGCGCTGCCGATCGTGCTTCCGCTGATGGACCTGGAGGATCAGGTTGGGGTTCGGGTTGCCGACGTTTGGGCCGGCTACGGCGACCGGGTTGGCGCGGCCGCGGCGCGCTACGCGGTCCCGCTGTTGTTGCTCGGTCGCGGCTATCCGTCCGCCGGCGGCTGGACCACCCAGTGGTTCCTCAGCGGGGGCGGGGTCGACGCGCGCTGGCAAAGCGACGGCGCGACCCTGGAGCAGGCGCTGACCGGGGCCGTGAATACACTGGCCGACCGCCTCGGCCGGCGCTTCGCGGTGGAAATCTCCGGCAGCGACCCGCAGCAAATCGTGGTGCGGGTGTTCGGGATCGAGGACGTGGCCCGCTACGGTGCCGTGATCAGCTACCTGAAATCGCTGTCGATGGTCACCGGGGCCGCGCCGTTCGTGGTCGCGCCCGGCTACATCGACTTCACCCTGACCAGCGACGCGGGCACCCAGGGCCTGGTCCAGGCGCTCGAATTCGGCCGGGTCTTGAGCCGGGTCGATGAGCGCCTGATGGCTGGCGGCGGGGTCGATCTGACCTACCGGGTGATACCGTGACCCCGGGGAGAGCGCGATGACCCGACGGGAAACCCTGCTGGCGAGCCTGCCGAACACGATCACGGTATTGCGGATGGCCGCGGTGATCCCGCTGACCTGGCTGTTGATCGCCCAGAACTACGGCGCCGCGCTGGTGGTCGCGTTCGCCGCGGGCCTGTCCGATGCAGTCGACGGGTTTCTGGCCAAGCGCTTCGGCTGGCAGAGCTACCTCGGCGGCATCCTCGATCCGCTGGCCGACAAGCTGCTGCTGTTGAGTTGTTTCGTGGTGCTGGCGGCGCAGGGCTGGATCCCGCCCTGGCTGGTGTTGCTGGTGCTGGGCCGCGACCTGGTGATCGTGGTCGGTGCGCTGATGTTCCACTTCTGGTTCGGGCGGGTCGAACCGGAGCCGTCGCCGATCAGCAAGGTCAACACGTTTCTGCAGATCGCGCTGGTGCTGCTGGTGCTGCTGGATCGCATCCGCGGCTTCATCGAGTCCCAGTGGATCGCCGCCCTGGTCTGGGCCGTGACCGCGGCCACGGTGCTGAGCGGCATCCAATACGTCTGGGTCTGGAGCCGGCGTGCCTGGCTGAGCCGAAGGGAGGAGGCGATCGATGAATGAATCCCGCCAGTGGATGACCCTGGCGCTGGTGGCCGGCGGCGGGTGGCTGATCTACCTGCTGGCGCCGATCCTGACCCCGTTCGCGGTCGCCGCGCTGCTCGCTTATCTCGGCGATCCGCTGGCCGACTGGCTGCAGCGCAAGGGCCTGGGCCGGACCCTGGCGGTGACCGTGGTGTTCGTCGCGCTGGTCGTGTTCCTGATCGCGAGCCTGCTGCTGCTGATCCCGCTGCTGGAGGCGCAGATCGTGCGCCTGATCGAGGTCCTGCCGGCGTTCGTGAACTGGGCCAAGGAGCTGGTGGCGCCGCTGCTGGCGCGAGCCGAGGAACTGGGACTGGCCACGATCGACCGCGAGAAGGTGGTCGGGATGCTGCAAGGCCATCTGCAGGAGGCGTCCGGAATCGCGGCCACGGTGATCGGGTCGATCACCCGCTCGGGGGCGGCGATCGTCGGCTGGATCCTGAACCTGGTGCTGATTCCGGTGGTCGCGTTCTACCTGCTGCGCGACTGGGACGTGCTGATGGAGCGGATCCGCGAACTGCTGCCGCGCCACCTGGAGCCCACCGTGGTGTTGCTCGCGCGCGAATCCAACACCGTGCTCGGGTCGTTCCTGCGCGGCCAGCTCACGGTGATGCTGGCGCTGGGCGCGATCTACTCGATCGGACTGTGGCTGGTGGGTCTGGATCTCGCGCTGCTGGTCGGGATGATGGCCGGCGTGGTCAGCTTCATTCCCTACCTCGGCGCGATCGTGGGGGTCGGCGCCGGCGTGATCGGGGCGCTGTTTCAGTTCGGCGATCTGGTCCACGTGCTGCTGGTGGTGGCGGTGTTCGTGGTCGGCCAGATGCTGGAGGGGATGCTGCTGACGCCGCTGCTGGTCGGCGACAAGATCGGGCTGCATCCGGTGGCGGTGATCTTTGCGGTGCTGGCCGGCGGCCAGTTGTTCGGCTTTCTCGGCATCCTGCTGGCGCTGCCGGCCGCCTCGGTGATCATGGTGCTGCTGCGCCACGCCCACGGGCGCTACAAGGACAGCCGGCTGTACGGCGCCCCGCGACCCGACGCCGTGCCCGAGCCCGAGCCGGAGACCAACCCGCCGGC
>JBFJNB010000177.1:0-6018 GCA_041633655.1 Lysobacterales bacterium
GGCCGCCCTGGATCAGCCCGCAGTCGAGCAGTACCTGGTGGCCGTTGACCCGCAGGATGTGACACGAGCCAGTGATCTCGCCGGCGGCGCCGAAGAATTCGAGTTCCATAATGCGATCATGGCATGCGCTGTGGTCCGAGCGCGAGTATACGCGAGCCAATTTGACATCGGACGCGAGTTCGCCGAGCATACGAATGCGTTCGTAAAGCTTTAAATCGCGCCCGGAGTCCGATATGTCCAACGATAAGCTTGCTGCGCTTTGCGCCCTGCTGCTTGCCGGTTGCGCAGCCACCCCCAAGGGCGATCCCGCCAACGACAGCCAGGTCGCATCGGCCAAACCGCCGCAAAGCGCCGGCGAGAAAGTCTGCACCCGCGAGAAGCCCCTCGGCTCCAACCTGCCGCGGGTGGTCTGCTACACCCGCCACAACTCCCTCGCTCCGGCGCTGCAGCGCCATGAGACGAAGTCCACGCTGCGTGGGCCCAGAGCGCAATTGCCTGGATTTCGAGATCGCGGCGGCTGACGACTCAATCTAGATCATCGCTTCCAGGCGCGCGACCATTTCCTGGCGTTCTGCCGCCCGTGGGAGGTAGCCGATACCGGCGCCCATGTTGTCGCGCATGTGCTCCGGGTTCGAGGTGGCGGGGATGACCACGGTCACCGCCGGGTGGGAGATCACGAACTTCAGCAGCAACTGGGCCCAGCTCCGGCACTCGAGATCCGCGGCCCAGCCCGGCACCGCCTTGCCCTTCAGCGCGCGAAAAAGCGAGCCGCCTTCGAACGGCTGATTGACGATCACCGCGATGCCCTTGTCCTGCGCCAGCGGCAGCAGCCGCCGCTCGGCCTCGCGGGCGCCGATCGAGTAGTTGAGCTGGACGAAGTCGATGTCCTCGTCGCGCATCGCCCGTTCCAGCTCCGCGTAGGCACCCGAGTGGTAGTGGGTGACCCCGGCGTAGCGAATCCGGCCCTGCTCCCGGCGCAGGTGGATCGAGGCCAGCTGGGTGTCGAGATCCACCAGGTTGTGCACCTGCATCAAGTCGATCTTGTCGCGCTGAAACAGCTTCGCCGAGGTGTCCATCTGGCGCTCGCCGGCAAGCTTGCCCTGGGTCCAGACCTTGGTCGCGAAGAACAGCTTGGCGGTGATGCCGAGGCGCCGGGCCAGGGTGCCGGTCAGGGCCTCCGAGTAGCCGTACATCGGGCTCGAGTCGATCACCCGCCCGCCGCGCTGGTAGAACTCCTTAAGCACTTCGCGCAGCCGGTTGACGTCGCCCGAGGCCGGGTCCACGTCGAAGCTGCGCCAGGTGCCCATGCCGATCACGGGCAGTTGCTCGCCGCTTTTGGGGATCGCGCGCTGGTGGATCGCGATCGGCTCCCGGGCCGGCACCCCGGGCGCCGCGGCGGCCGCGCACAGTGCCGCGGTGCGGGCCAGAAACCGCCTGCGGGCGGGACTCGAGACCTTGTCCCGGTGGACCGTCATCGGGTCAGGTTACTTTATATCGGGGTGGCCGGATAGGTAAGCTAAGCTCTCGCGTGGCGGCCCATCGTGATCGCACCCCGACTAGCCAGGTCCATGACCGGACGGAGTGCGGTTTTGCCGCAGGCGAAGAAGCGCCCGGGATTGGACCGACCCTTCGTGTCCAGTCGCTGTCGTGCGAAGCAGAGGCTTAGGCAAGGTCGGCAACGGAGCCGGATCGAAGGACCTTCTCGAAATCGAGGCACCGCACCGGACGAGCGAGGTCCGAGACCGGAGTGCGGTTTTGCCGCAGGCGAAGAAGCGCCCGGGATTGGACCGACCCTTCGTGTCCAGCCCAATCCCGTAAGAACTAGCGCCGCCGTATATTCACCGACCCGTTCACCGTCTCCAGGCTCAGCCGCGCGCTGCCGCTGCCCAGCCTGCCGCGCAGATCGCTGCCCACCAGGCCCTTGTCCACCGCGATGCCGAAATCGTTGCGCAGACTGCCGTGCACGGTCTCGGCCCGGATGTCCACGTCGGCGTTCTCGGGCAGGGTCACTTCGACCCGCCCGTTGACCGATTCCATCGACACCCGCTGGCGCTCGCCGAAGCGGTCGAATTCGGCCTCGACCGCGCCGTTGACGGTCGACAGCTTGGCGTCCGACTTGAGCCCGCGCGCGCGGATGCCCCCGTTGACCGTTTCCGCCTCGACCTCGCCCGCGATCCCGGAGATCTCGACCGAACCGTTCACGGTCTCGATCCGGCGCAGGTGAGCGCTCGCAGGTACCTTCAGCGAGTAGTGCACCGAGGCGCCGTCGTCATCGCCCCACCAGCGGTTGCTCCTTTCGTAGATCGTGTCGATGCGCAGGTGGTCCGGGTTGGCGTCGATCTTGACCCTCACCCGGCTGGCGGCCTTGTCGGCGCGACCGGTGATCCGGTATTCGACCCGCACGTCGGAGCGGTCCCAGGCCTCGATCGTGATGTCCCCGTTGACGTTCTCGACGCTGACCGAGCCCTGCGGATTGAAGGCGTAGGTCTCGCTGACCTCCTCCAGCGTCCGCGCCAGGCCACCCGGGGGGGCGACCAGCAGCGCGACGATCCCGAGCAGCAGATAAGCAGTCGATGGGCGGAAGCGTGTCATTGGCGTTACCTCAGAGCGTGTTTTGTTGGACGCGAGATTGGATGACCCGCCGCGGGTTTTGGTTTAAAGCCATCGGCGCGGGTTTGGCCGGACTTGGCCCATCTACGGTCAACGAAGACGATTCGCTATGATGGCGCCGATGAAAACGATCGCGCTGTTCAATCTGAAGGGGGGCGTGGGCAAGACCGCGGCCGCGGTGAACCTGGCCTACCAGGCGGCGAGCGAGGGCATTCCCACGGTGCTTTGGGACCTCGACGCCCAGGGTGCGGCGAGCTGGTATCTTCTCGGCGACGAGGACAAGGCGCCGATCAAACGGGTATTGCGCCGGGACTCCCCGCTCGGCAAGGCGCTCAAGCACAGCCGTTATCCCGGCCTGGACGTGATCCCGTCGGCGTTCTCCAATCGCAACATCGACCTGCTACTGTCGGATCTGGGAATCAAGCGCAAGCTCCTCGGGCGGCTGGCCCGGGACCTGGCCGACAGCTACCGCCTGCTGGTATTCGATTGCCCGCCCAGCCTGTCGCGGCTGGCCGCGCATATTTTCTACGCCTCCGATGCGATCGTGATGCCGGTGATCCCGACCCCGCTGTCGCTGCGGGCCTACGTCCAGGTCCGCGATTACCTGCGCAAGGGCGGTCCCGGCGGGGTCGAGCTGCTGCCGTTTTTTTCGATGGTCGATCGGCGCAAGACGATCCACCGCGAATGGCTGTACAATCCGCCCAAGCCGCTGCGCAAGCGCCTCAGAACCTATCTCCCTTACGCGGCCGTGGTGGAGAAAATGGGACTGCATCGGGCTCCGGTCGGCGCCTTCGCCCCGCGCGATCGGATCACCGAGGTGTTCGCCAGGCTGTGGCAGGAAATATCCCGGAAAATCCGTATTGACGGTCATTGAATCCCGTCCGGACAATTGCAAATTCTCAACAGGAGCTTCCAAAATGACCAATCAGATCAACGCCGAACGCCGCCGCTTCATGCGCGCGCTGGCCGGCGGTGCGGCCTTGGCGCCGGTGGTATTGCTGGGCATTTCCGCGCCAGCCGGCGCGGGCGATCTGCCGCAACTGGCCGCCGACGACCCCACCGCGATGGCCCTGGGCTACGTCGAGGACACCGCCAACGTCGACAAAGCCCGTTTCCCGCAGCACACCGCCGAGCAGAAGTGCTCGAACTGCCAGCTAATCCAGGGTGAGGACGGAGCCGCCTGGCGGCCGTGCCAGATTTTCCCCGGCAAGGCGGTGGCGGCCGATGGCTGGTGCAGCGCCTGGGTGAAGAAGGCCTGAGCGCCGCAACTCCCGCCGAGTCTCGCGCGCCGCCGATGCCGGCGGCGCGATAAATCCAGTGCCGGGCACATCGTTTCGCGATGATCTCCATCGATCGGATGAGCTGGCGGCTGGGCTGGCTGGCCATCGGGCTGATCGGCCTGATCGTGCTGACGCTGCTGCCCGGGCGCGTCAGCCGGTCACCGGCCCAAGCCCGGGAAGCGCTGATCGAGGCGCTGTGGAACCTGGATGAACCGAGCGTCGCCGCGCTGCTGGATGCCGGCGTGAGCGCCAACGCAAGCCTCGATCCCCGCAATACCCGCCCGCTCCACCTGTTGTTCTTCGGTCCCGGCTGCTCGTTCAACGTGCGCCCGACCCCCGCGGCCACCGGCCATATCACGACGCTGCTGATCGAGCGCGGTGCCGACGTCAATGCCGCCGATGCTCGCGGCAACACCGCCCTGATGCTGGCGGCGGCCGAATGCGACGCAGCGACCGTGCGGCTCCTGCTGCAAGCCGGTGCGGACATGCACGCAACCAACATCCTGGGCCTGACCGCGTTCGAGCTGACCCTGGCCAACGTCAGCGACTCCGCGGAAGCGTTGCTGGAGGCCGGATTTCGGCTGACCCCGGAAGCGGCGGCCCGCTATCGCCGCACCTACCATGACGAGACTCGGATCCTCGACCTGATCGACCGCGCCGCCCCGTGATCCGTACAGGTGGGGCGCCAGTTATGGTCTAATGGCATCCCAGCGAGGGTAACCGGTTGACCGATATGGCTGTTCTCCCCTGGCGATGGGGCATCACCTTGATCGGCCTGATCACCGCCACCGCGGCGAACGGCAACGAGCTGGCGGGCGTGGTCCGACTGAGCGATCAGGGCTCGGTCGCCTCCCGGGTCACCGATGTGATCGTCTATTTTCGTCCCGAGCGAGCCTTACCCCCGGCACCCGCGCCCGAGCGCGAGTTCGTCATGGGTACCCGCTTCAAGGCGTTCGAGCCGACGGTGCTGGCGATTCCGGTGGGGGGTTTGGTGCGCTTTCCGAACCGGGATCCCATCCTGCACAACGTGTTCTCGGTTTCCGGCGGTAACGCGTTCGACCTGGGCCTGTACGGTGAAGGCGATGGCGAGGCTCAGCGGTTCGACCAGGTCGGGCTGGTGCGGGTGTACTGCAACGTGCACCAGTCGATGGTGGCCCACATCCTGGTGCTGGACACGCCGTTCTATGCGACCGTCGCCGAAACCGGCGCGTTCCGCTTCCGCGACGTTCCCGACGGACCCGGCACGATCTATCTGTGGCACGAGCGGGCGCGGCCGCTGGCGCAAAAGATCGAGTTGCCGCTGGCCGCGCCGCTGACGCTGGAGCTGGCGCTGAACAAGCGTACCGTCCCCAATCACAAGAACAAATTCGGCAAGTCGTACCGCGACCGGAGGAGGACCCGTGGCCGCTACTGAATCGAACAAGCGCTGGTCGCTTGCGACCCTGATCTTCCTGCTCACGGCGCTGCTGATCATGCTGGTGGTTGGCCTCTCGGTCGGGGTCGGCGTGTACCAGGGCCAGCGCTTCGCCGACGCGGCGGTGGACGAGGCGCTGGATCGGGCCACGATCACCCAGCTCGACCTGGAGCGGCTGCGCGCGCGCGAGATCGAGCTGATCGCCGAGGGCCTGGCTAAGGACGACGCGTTCGTCACTTACATCGAGGACGCGCTCGGTGGCGGGGGGCTGTTTGGGGAGACCGAGGTCGATCGGGTCTCGATCGCCGATCAATTGTCCGAGCGGCGGACCGAGCGCGACCTGGACCTGGCGATTCTGCTCGACGCCGAGGGCCGGCTGATCGCGCGCACCGACCGTCAGGTGCGCGCGGACGAAAGCCTCGACGAAGACCCGCTGGTGGCCGAGCTGGTCGCCGAGCTGGTGCCGCTGTCGGCGATCTGGCGCGACGGCGACGCGCTCTACCAGATGGCGATGCGGCCGCTGGACAAGGGCGCCAGCCTGATCGGCTTTCTGCTGATCGGACGCACCATTGATACCGGATTCGCCGATGAGATCAAGCGCGCCACCGGGGCCGACCAGACGTGGCTTGCCGGCGACGCCGCGGTCGCCTCGACCCTGATTACGGCCGATCGCGAGAAAGTGCTTGCGGCGCTGCGCGCCGACGGCCGGCTCCA
>JBFJNB010000178.1:0-5947 GCA_041633655.1 Lysobacterales bacterium
AACGCGCGCTGGCCCCAGTGCAGGAACGCGTAGCGCTCCTGGTTGCGCTGGAATTCGATCCGCGAGTTCAGATCCAGCGAGTCGGCCTTGCCGAATCCGTCCACCTGGACCGAGTGGTCGATCACCAGCTCGGCCGGCGACAGCGGGTTGATCTGGCTCGGATCACCCCCCAACGCTTCCATCGCGTCGCGCATCGCGGCCAGATCCACCACCGCCGGCACCCCGGTGAAGTCCTGCAGCACGACCCGGGCCGGGGTGAACGCGATCTCGGTGTCCGGCTGCGCGTTCGGGTCCCAGCGGCACAGCGCCTCGATGTCGGAGCGGGTCACGTCGACCCCGTCCTCGTGGCGCAGCAGGTTTTCGAGCAGGATCTTCAGCGAAAAGGGCAACCGGGCGAGGTCGACCTGCGAGCCCAGCGCGGGCAGCGAGTAATAGCGGTATTGGCGGCCGCCGACCTCCAACGTGGTGCTGGTGCCAAAAGAATCTTTCATCTCGTCTCCCTCGTGATCTTGCCTGACCGGCCGCGCGCGCCGGGATAGCGACGATTATAGCGGGCTATGCTTCGATTTCCGCCAGCAGCTTGCGCGCGGTGGCGGCCACCGTGCGGCCCTTGATGAGCAGTTGCCAGCGGGAGCCGCCGAGCTGGTGCCAGAGCACCCCGGCGCGGACCCCGGCCAGCAGCACCGCGCGCACCTGGCCGACGAAACGCGGCTGCTGCAGGTACAGCGGATCGCCGCGCACGATGACCCGCGGGCTCAGCGTGCTCACCGTCTTCAGGTACAGCTCGCCGAGCCGGGCGAGGTCATCCTCCAGCGAGGCGCCCGGGTCCTGGGCATGGACCCGGGCGGCCTCGACCCCGTCGCGCAGGCGCCGGCTCAACTCGGCGTTGGCGGTCAGTTTGCGCGCCAACTGCCACAGCGTCATCACGCAGCGCAGATGCTCCAGGTCGCGGCGGCGCGCGGTGAAATGTTCCAGCAGCACCCGGAGCCCCAGCCGCAGCCCGCTCAGGCCGCCGTATACGGTCTCGGCGCTGGAGGCATCGATCGCGTAGACGCTGGTGACGGAAGCGGCTAAAGCGTCCTCGTCGGCGTGGCCGTGAAACGCGATCGACTGGGCCAGCGCGGCCGCCTGGAAGCCGCCGGCCAGCGCGACGACCCGCCGTCTCATGCCGCCTCCAGCGACCCGACCGGCGCGTTGCTGGCCTCGATCACCGCGCCGCCGAGGCACTCCTCGCCGGCATAAAACACCACCGACTGACCCGGGGTCACCGCGCGCTGGGGCCGCTCGAAGCGCACCACGACGCGGTCGTCGGCCACGGTTACGGTGCAGGCCTGGTCGGGCTGCCGGTAGCGGGTCTTGGCGGCGCACGCGAACGTCGGCGCCGGCGGTTCCCCGGCCACCCAGCTGATCTGGCCGGCGCTGAGCTCGGTGGCAAACAAAAGCGGATGGTCGTGGCCCTGGCCCACGTAGAGCACGTTATCGGTCAGGTCCTTGTGCAGCACGTACCAGGGCTCACCGGTGCCGGCGGCGTGGCCGCCCAGCCCCAGGCCCTGGCGCTGTCCCAGGGTGTAGTACATCAGCCCGTCGTGGACGCCTAATTCGGTCCCGTCGGCGCTTCGGATCCTGCCCGGGCGCGCCGGCAGATACTGGCTCAGGAACTCCTTGAAATCGCGCTCGCCGATGAAGCAGATCCCGGTCGAGTCCTTCTTGGCGTGCACCGGCAGCGCGTGCTCGCGCGCCAGCGCGCGCACCTCGGGCTTTTCCAGCTCGCCGACCGGAAACAGGGTCCGTTCGAGCTGCTGCTGGCCGAGGGTGTACAGGAAATAGCTCTGGTCCTTGTTGCGGTCCAGCCCGCGCAGGAGCCGCCAGCGGCCGTTGCTGTGGTCCCGGCGCGCATAGTGGCCGGTCGCGATCAGCTCGGCCCCGAGGTCCTCGGCGTGCTCCATGAAGGTCTTGAACTTGATCTCGCGGTTGCACAGGATGTCGGGGTTCGGGGTGCGGCCGGCGCGGTATTCGGCCAGGAAAAGCTCGAACACCTGATCCCAGTATTCGGCGGCGAAATTGCGGGTGTAGAGCCTTATCCCGATGCGCTCGGCGACCGCCAGCGCGTCGGCGGCGTCGCGTTCGGCCGGGCATTCGCCGAAGCGGTCGTCCTCCTCCCAGTTCTTCATGAACATGCCGGCCACCGGATAGCCCTGGCGACGCAGAAGCAGCGCCGCCAGCGACGAATCCACGCCGCCGGACATGGCCGCGATCACTGCTGGCTTATCCATTTCCTGATCCGAGTATCGGCGCTGTCCGGCCATGGAGCCAGGCAGCACACTCGAATTTTAAGATGGGGCTTGGGCCTCGGATTGCAACGGCTCGGGAGACTCCTCCGGCTCGAAGCCGGTCTGGCGGACCAGGTCGATGAAACGCCGCGCCTGCGGGGTGTAGAAGCGCCGCCGCTTCATGACCAGCCCGTAGCTGCGGGCCGGGAAGTAGCGGCTCATGTCGCGCACTTCCAGCGGCTCGTCGCCGGTCAGGCAGATGTCGGTCACGATCGATATCCCTAGGTTGAGCGCGACGTAGCGCTTGATCACCTCCCAACCGCCGACCTCGAGCGCGACGGTGTAGGGCACGTCGTGCTTCTGGAACGTCAGATCCACGATCCGCCAGGTGGTCAGCCGCTTCGGCGGCAGGATCAGGCCGTAGGGGCTCAGGTCCTTGAGCCCGATGCGCTTGCGCTTGGCAAGCGGATGATCGAGCGCGGTGATCAGCATCGGCTTGAACGTGCGGATCGGCTCGTAGCGGATGTCCGGCGGCACGTCGATCATCGAGCCGACCGCCAGATCCACGTGCTCGTCGCGGATCATCGTCAGGCCGTCCTTGCCGGTGACGTTGTGCAGGTGGACGTGGATTCCGGGGTAACGGGCGCGAAAGTGCGCCACCACCCGCGGCAGCAGGTACAGGATCGTCGATTCCCCGGCCGCGACGTCGATCGACCCCGACTCGACCCGGCCCAGCGCCGAGTTGAACATGTCCGGCAGCGCGGTCAGGCCGTCGACCAGCGGGCGCGCGATCTCGTTGAGGGTTCGGCCCTCCGGGGTCAGGCGGATGTGCGGGCCGCGGCGCTCGAACAGGGTCGTGTCCAGGCGCTCCTCCAACGCCCGGATCTGCAGGCTGACCGAGGGCTGGGACAGGAACAGCTCCTCGGCGGCGCGCGACATGCTGCCGGTGCGCGCCGCGCAGCAGAACGCGCGCAGCGGTTTCAGCAGGTCGCCCTTGTAGAAGTATCGTTCGGTCTTGGCCATGGTCGGGACGGTTTATTTGCTGAGCTTATACTAGATATTGACATTCTAAATTTGTCAAATGATATGCATTTTCGGCATCTTCGGCTAAGTTCTTTGTCAGGGGCGAGCAAGATGGCGCAATTACCGAACCAGGCGACCCGGTTGACCGCGGCCCGGTCGATCAGCGAAATCGAGGCCGACTGGGCCAGCGCGCGCTTCAACGGCGTGCATCGACCCTACCAGGCCGAAGACGTCGCCCGGCTCGCCGGAACGATCTCCGTGACCCACTCCCTGGCACTGGCGGGGGCAGCCAAGCTTTGGCGCTACCTGAACGAAGATCCGTTCGTCAACGCGCTCGGCGCGCTGACCGGCAACCAGGCCATGCAGCAGGTTCGGGCCGGGCTCAAATCGATTTACCTTTCCGGCTGGCAGGTGGCCGCCGACGCCAACCTGGCCGGACAGATGTACCCGGACCAGTCCCTGTATCCGGCCGACAGCGTGCCTTCGGTGGTCCGGCGGATCAACAACGCGCTGCTGCGCGCCGATCAGCTCAGCCACGCCGAGGGCGACGACTCGATCGACTGGCTGCAGCCGATCGTGGCCGACGCCGAGGCCGGTTTCGGCGGCGTCCTGAACGCGTTCGAGCTGATGAAGGCGATGATCGAAGCCGGCGCGGCCGGGGTCCATTTCGAGGACCAGTTGGCGTCGGCGAAAAAGTGCGGTCACCTGGGCGGCAAGGTGCTGGTGCCGACCCGCGAGGCGATCGAGAAGCTCGTCGCCGCGCGCCTGGCCGCCGACGTGCTCAACGTGCCGACCCTGATCATCGCGCGCACCGACGCGATGGCCGCGGGGCTCCTGACCAGCGACGTCGACGAACGCGACCATGCGTTCGTGACCGGCGAGCGCACGCCCGAGGGGTTCTACCAGACCCGGCCCGGGCTCGACCAGGCGATCGCGCGCGGGCTGGCGTACGCGCCCTACGCGGATCTGCTCTGGTGCGAGACCGGCACCCCGGACCTGGAGCACGCGCGGGCGTTCGCCGAGGCGATCCGGCGCGAGTACCCGGACCAGATGCTGGCCTACAACTGCTCGCCCTCGTTCAACTGGCGCCGTCACCTGGAACCGGACGTGATCGCGAGGTTCCAGCGCGAGCTGGCCGCGATGGGCTATCGCTTTCAGTTCATCACCCTGGCCGGTTTCCACGCGCTGAACTTCGGCATGTTCGAGCTGGCGCGCGGCTACCGCGAGCGGCAGATGTCGGCTTACGTCGAGCTGCAGGAGGCCGAGTTCGCGGCCGAGTCCCACGGCTACACCGCGACCAAGCACCAGCGCGAGGTCGGAACCGGCTATTTCGACGCCGTGACCCAGGTGGTCAGCGGCGGTCAATCCTCGCTGACGGCGCTGTCCGGGTCGACCGAGCAGGCCCAGTTCCGGCCGCAGCCGGTGACCAAAGTCGCCGCCGACGGCACCACGTCCTGACCCCCGCCGGGCCGCCCTGTTCGGGGTTGGCGGGGCGCTGCCAAACCTGATTTTGGCGCCGAAACAGCGCGCTACGAGCCCTTTTACGGAGCCCGGAAACTGCGGGTATAATCGACTCATGGGCGCCGCCGGTGGTCCGCTCCGGGGCCATCGTGCGGTCGCTGGGAACATCGTTGGTGACTGCAATGGGTGGTTGGATGAGTCGATCCGGAGAAGAACAGCGAGAACGCGGCCTGGTAGTGGAGGAGGCCCGCCCCAAGCTGAGGCGGCCGCCGCTGTATAAAGTTTTTCTCCTCAACGACGATTACACACCCATGGAGTTCGTGGTCGAGGTGCTGCAGCGGTTTTTCGCGCTGAACAAGGAGAAAGCCACCCAGATCATGCTCCAGGTCCACTATCGCGGCAAAGGCGTGTGCGGCGTGTACACCTGCGAGATCGCCGAAACCAAGGTGAACCAGGTCAACGACCACGCGCGCTCCAATCAGCACCCCCTGTTGTGCTCGATGGAAGAGGTTTGATGTCCGCCAGACGGTGCAACCGGCGGCGGCGAAGGGAGGTCATAGATCGTAGCGATGCACGGATCGGCACCAATCAGAGGTAACGCGCACCATGTTCAGTAAGGACCTCGAGCAAACCATCAGCAACAGCTACAAGCGCGCCCGCGCGTTGCGCCACGAATTCATGACCGTGGAGCACCTGTTCCTGGCGCTGCTGGAAAACCCCTCCGCCTCGCACGTGCTGGTCACCTGCGGTGCCAACCTCGACACCCTGCGCCAGGAACTCGACGACATCATCGAGCAGACCGTGCCGGTGCTGCCGGGCGACGACGAGCGGGACACCCAGCCCACACTGGGCTTCCAGCGGGTGCTGCAGCGCGCGGTCTACCACGTGCAGTCCTCGGGCAAGAAGGAAGTCACCGGCGCCAACGTGCTGGTGGCGATCTTCGGCGAGAAGGATTCCCACGCGGTCTACTTCCTGCACAAGCAGGAGATCACCCGGCTGGACGTGGTCAACTACATCGCGCACGGAATCTCCAAGCTGACCACCGACAACCTGGAGCCCGGCGCCGCCGACGCCGAGATCTCCGACACCGGCACCGAGCGCGGCAAGTCGAGCCCGCTGGCGAGCTTCGCGACCAACCTCAACGAACTGGCCGTCGCGGGCAAGATCGACCCGCTGATCGGGCGCGCCCTGGA
>JBFJNB010000179.1:0-5946 GCA_041633655.1 Lysobacterales bacterium
ACCACGTCCATCGCGTCGTCGGCGTGCGCGCGGATCAGCGCGTCCAGCGAATCGATCGACTCGTCCAGCACGAACGGGTGATCGGTGCGGCGCCGGACCGACAGGCACTCGACATAGCTCAGGCAGGGTTGTTCGATATAGACGTCGACGTCCCTGACCGCGCGCACTACGCGCGCCGCGTCGTGCATCAGCCAGCCGGTATTGGCGTCGGCGATCAGCACATCGCCGGGTTCGAGTTCGGCGGCCGCGGCGCGGATGCGCTCGACGTCGGTGTCCGGATCGCCCCCGACTTTGAGCTGGAAGCGGCGGTAGCCCTCGGCGCGGTAGCCCGCGACCCGGGCCGCCATCTCGGCCGGCGAGGCTTGCGAGATCGCCCGATACAACCCGAAATCCTCGCCGTAGCGCCCACCCAGCAGCGTGCACAGCGGCAGCCCCGAGACCTGCCCGAGAACGTCCCAGCAGGCCACGTCCAGCGCCGACTTGACGTACGGATGTCCCTTGAGGTGGTGGTCCATCAGGCGGTTGATCCGTTCCAGCTCGGTGGGATCTTCGCCGAGCAGTCGCGGCGCCAGCTCGGCGATTCCGGCGCGCGCGCCAGCGGCGTACGCCGGCAGGTACGAGGGCCCGAGCGGACAGACCTCGCCGGACCCGGCGATTCCCGAGTCGGTCTCGATTTCGACCACGGTCGAGTCGAACACCGCGACCGACTTGCCGCCGGACCAGTGGTAGCTGCCCTCGTGGAGCGGCAGGTCGACCTGGTA
Source organism: Lysobacterales bacterium (assembly GCA_041633655.1). GTDB lineage: Bacteria > Pseudomonadota > Gammaproteobacteria > Xanthomonadales > SZUA-38 > JBFGYD01. Next base: position 762 of record JBFJNB010000179.1, read on the forward strand.
GACGCTGATGCGCTCGATCTTCATCGACGTACTCCGCGCTGTGCGATGCGATCGGCGTAGGATACACGCCTAGTTGTCGTTGGAGAGCCGTTCCAGGTTTTCGGCGGTCAGCGCCAGGTTGCGGCGCAGGTTCTTGACGATCGCGCGCGGTCCGATCAGCGGCGGTACCCAGAACCCCGGCTCGATGGTCGAGGTGTAAGTGAGCCGGGTGGCGGCGCCGTCCGGGCGGATCTGCCAGTGGGTCTGGCCCGCCTTGAGGTCGCTCAATTCGGTCACGATTTGCGCCCGGATATCGCCCTCCGGGGAGGTCTCCAGGTCCTCGACGAGGTCGATCTCCTTGCAGAAGAACCAGACGCAGGACTTGAGCGTGGTGCGCACCCGGGTCACGCCCGCGGCCGGAGCCGCCAGCAGCTCGCTTTCGAGCACCGCCGGGTTGACCCGGTCCAGGTGGCCGTAGTCGGTCAGCAGCGCGCGGACCCGCTCCGCCGGGGCTTCGAGCACGACGCTCATCTGCACCTGATAGGTTTTCCCGTCCCGCTCGACCGTGACCCGCTCTGGGTCGGTCGCGACCGCCGCGGTCGCGAGACCCAGCGCAAGCAGGACGAGTAGACAAGCTGGCGGTTTGCCGGGCAACGTATACTCCGGTTCGGTCCAGGCTCTGACAGCCTGAGTAAAATGACCGCCGATAGCAACGAGATCATGCATTGAACCAGATCAGGCCCGGAGCGTTTGGGGCGGTGGTGCTGGCCGGCGAGCGCCCGGGGGGCGGCGCGCTCAGCCGCGCGCTCGGACTGCCCGCGGGAGTGCTGGCCCCGGTCGCCGGTCGCCCGGCCGTGGTCCGGGTGCTGGAGGCCTTGAGCGCGAGCCGCAGCGTGGGTCCGATCGTGCTGTGTGGGCCCACCCGCGCGGCGCTCGATCAAAGCGCCGAGCTGCGCCAATTGCTGTCCGATTCCCGGATCACCTGGTGCGCGCCGGCCGCGGGTCCGGCCGCCAGCGCGCTCGCCGCGCTGGACCGGCTCGGGCGCTCACCGGCCCTGGTGACCAGCGGCGACCACGCGCTGCTGAAACCAGCGATCGTCGACGAATTCCTCACCGCCGCAAGCGCCCGCGGCGGCGACGCCGTGGTCGGGCTGGTTCCCTGGCCGGCGGTGCGCGCGGCGTTTCCGGACACCAAACGCACGGTGCTCAGATTCTCCGACCAGCCGTGCTGCGGCAGCAACCTGATCGCGGTGCTCGACCCCGCCGGGCGCGCCGCGATCGAGTTCTGGCGCCGGGTCGAGGCGTTGCGCAAGAAGCCGTGGCGCATCGCCGGGCGTCTCGGCTGGTGGTCGCTCGCGCGCTACCTGTGCGGGCGTCTGAGCCGCGATCAGGGGGCAGCGGTCCTGTCCGCGCGGGCCGGCTGTCGGGTGCGCTGGGTCGATGTCGCGGCCGCGCGGGCGGCGGTCGATGTCGACAGCCTGGCCGATCTGACGCTGGCCGAACGCGTGCTGGGAGCCGAACGCTAGGTGAGACTCGTACAAGACGGTCGGCTGCGGCTATCATAGCGGCCTTCTGAGGAGCGCCGAGCCGTGGCCGCCGATCAAGTCGCCATCGAAAATCCCAAGAAAAAGCCCCTGGTCATGCGCTGGGGCAAGAAGTTCCTGCGCGCGATCACGCGCTTCCAGGGGCGCCATTCGCTGGTCAGCACCGCGCCGATCCTGGACCCGGCCGAGTTCCCGTGGGTGGCGGAGCTGGAGGCGGCCTCGCCGGGGATCCGCGAGGAGCTCGACCGCGTGCTGGTGCACCCGGAGGACCTGCCGCCGTTTCACGTGATGTCGCCGGACCAGGCGCGCATCTCCAAGGGAGATCACTGGAAGACGTTCGGGTTCTACGTGTACGGCAACCGCGTCGACGACAACTGCGCGCTGTGCCCGCACACGACCCGCGCGGTCGAAAAGCTGCCCGGGATGCGCACCGCATTTTTCTCGGTGCTCGACCCCGGCTACTACATTCCCCCGCACCGGGGCCCGACCCGCGCCGTGATCCGCTGCCACCTGGCGCTCAAGGTGCCGCGCGAAAAAGAGCGCTGCTGGATCCGGGTCGGTGACCAGGTCCGCCATTGGACCGAGGGCGAGTGCCTGCTGCTGGACGACACCTACGAGCATGAGGTGCACAACGACACCGATGAACTCCGGGTGGTGCTGTTTCTCGACATCGACCGCCCGTCGGACCGGATCGGCACCTGGTTCAACCGGATGGTGATCCGGATGATCGCGGCCAGCCGCTACATCAAGGAGCCGATGAAGAACGTCGCGAAATGGAACCGCGAGCGCGACCGACGCCGCGGCCGCGCCGGCCGGTAATCCAGTCGGGCGATGCTGATCGACCTCGCCGCGGCCGACGGCTCGGTGGACCTCACCGCCGAGGTCGCGGTGGTCGGTGCCGGCGCGGCCGGGATCACGCTGGCGCGCGCGCTGAGCGCTGCCGGCCGCCGGGTCTGCCTGCTCGAAGCAGGCTCGCTCGACTTCGAAGCCGACACCCAGGCGCTGTACGCCGGTGCCAACCTGGGAATGGAGTACTACCCGCTGGTCGACGCCCGGCTGCGCTTCTTCGGCGGCACCACCAACGTCTGGGGTGGCCGCTGTGTCCCGCTCGACCCCACCGACTTCGAACGCCGCGACTGGGTCGAGCACAGCGGCTGGCCGATCACACTGTCGGACCTGACGCCTCACTATGCCGCCGCCCACGAGCAGCTGGGGCTGGGAGCGTTCGCTTACGGCGACGAGGTCTGGACCCACCTCGGAGAGACCCCGCCGGCGTTCGATCCGGCCCGGATCGGGGTGCGTTTCTGGCGCTTCGACGAGGTCAAGGAGCGCTTCGGCGCGCCCCGCTGCGCCGACCTGATCCAGTCCCCCGGGGTGACCGTGGTGCTGCACGCCAACGCGGTGCACCTCCAGGCCCACCGGGACACGCGCGCGATCGATCACGTCCAGGTGCGCGCGCTCGGACGCCCGCCGATCGAGGTCCGCGCGCGGTACTACGTGCTGGCCTGCGGGGCGATCGAGAACGCGCGCCTGCTGCTGGCCTCCGACGACCTCGAGCCGGGCGGCATCGGCAACGCCCACGACCAGGTCGGACGCTATTTCATGGAGCACCCGCACGCCCGCGCGGCTCGGGTCGACACCGATCGCCCGTATGCGCTGTGGGCGCTGATGCGCAAGCGCTTCGCCGATCCGGGGCCACCGGTGGCGCCAGCGCTGGTGCCGGCGCCGGGGCTTCAGGCCGAGCGCGGGCTGCTGAACTCGGCGTTCACGTTCAAGCTCCAGCGCGACCCCAAGCGCGGGCTGCCGCTGAACAAGCGGCTCTATTTCCGGCTCAAGCACGCCGTGGACCCGACCCGCCGCGGGCGCGGGCTGTGGCACAGCTACCGGGGCACCCGCGACTGGCTCCAGCGCCGGGTGCGCGAGCCGGTGGAGCGCCTGCGCGCCGGACTCGGCCTGACCGGGCTTTATCTGATCGCGCGCGGGGAGCAGGCGCCGAACCCGTCGAGCCGGGTACGCCTGGCCGAGGAGCGAGACGCGCTCGGGCTGCGGCGCGCGGATCTCGATTGGCAGCTCGGCCCGCAAGACAAGGCCACCGTGCTGGGCTTCGTCGAGGCCCTGGACCTCGAATTCCAGCGCCTGCGCCTGGGCCGGGTCGAGCCGGCCGAGTGGCTGTTCGAGCCGGGGGATGAGTGGCCGGTCGACCCCACCGTCAGCAACCACCCGATCGGTGGCTACCACCACATGGGCACGACCCGGATGAGCGCGACCCCGCGGTGGGGCGTAGTGGACGCCGACTGCCGGGTGCACGGGCACGACAACCTCTATATCGCGGGCAGCTCGGTGTTCGCCACCGGCGGCTGCGCCAACCCGACCCTGACGATCATGGCCCTGAGCCATCGGCTGGCGGCGCAGCTCGAACGGCGCCTGTCGCGCCCGACCCCGGCAATCGGGCTATAATCGCCTGCTGGCGCGGCCGGGGACGGTACGCAAACGGACGATAGAAGAACGAAAACAGAGGCTAGTCTTGATGAAGGTCATCATTCTCAGTGCCGGGCAGGGACGCCGCCTGCTGCCGCTCACCGCGGAGGTGCCCAAGTGCGCGGTGCCGGTCAGCGGGCGCACGATGCTCGAATGGCAACTGCGCGAGATCTCCCGCTGCCCGGTCAGCGAAGTCGTGGTGGTCACCGGCTTCGGAGCCCCGGCGGTCGAGGCGCTGGTTGCGCGCACCCGTGGCCTGAAGGTGCGCACCTTGCACAACCCGTTCTACGCGCTCTCGGACAACCTCGGCACCTGCTGGGTCGCGCGTTCCGAGATGGACGAACCGTTCGTGCTGATCAACGGCGACACGCTGTTCGAGGCCGCCGTCCTGAACCGGCTGCTCACCGCACCGGCCCCGGCGCCGATCACGCTGGCGGTGGATGCCAAGTCCACCTACGACGCCGACGACATGAAGATCGTCTCGCACGCGGACCGGCTGCTGAAGGTCGGCAAGCAGCTCGACCCGGGCGAGGTGAACGGCGAGTCGATCGGAATGATGAGCTTCACCGACGCGGGCGCGCTTTTGTTCCGCAAGACCGTGGAGCGCCTGATGGTGCGGCCGGATGGGCTCAAGCGCTGGTACCTGTCGGCGATCGACGAACTGGCCCGGGAACGCCACGTCGGCGTCTCCTCGATCCACGGCCTGGAATGGTGCGAGATCGACGACCACGCGGACCTGGCCGCCGCCGAAACCCTGGTCGAGGGTTGGCGCCAGGCGCCCGAGCGGGGCTTCGTGGTGCGCGGCGGGGCGGCGTGAACGAAACGATGCGCAAATTCGGCTACCCGGACAGCGTGGTGCGCGATTATCGGCGCTGGGTGGTGCTGTTGCGGCCGAAGCAGGCGACCCTGGGGGCGCTGGTGCTGGCGAGCAAGGACCCGGCCAGGCGGCTGGGCGAGGTCTCAAGCGAGGGGTTCGCCGAACTGGCGCAGGTCACCGACGAGCTGGAGGGCGCGCTGAAGAAGAGCTTCGGCTGCGACAAGCTCAACTACCTGGCGCTGATGATGATCGACCCGGACGTGCACTTCCACGTGCTGCCCCGCTACGCCAGCGCGCCGGTGTTCGCGGACCAGGAGTTCGCCGACCCGGGCTGGCCCGGGGTGCCGCGGCTGGACTTCGCGACCGA
>JBFJNB010000180.1:0-5917 GCA_041633655.1 Lysobacterales bacterium
AGGGGCGCATGCCGCCCGGGGGCATGCCGCCCGGCGGGCTGCCCCCCGGCGGGATTCCGCCTTTCTGAGCGTGCTTCCTTTTTGAGGCCGTTGCTGTAAAATGGTCCGTTTACGTTCGCACGTTGTGACCAAACGATGGTAAAAATTCGACTGTCCCGAGCCGGGGCCAAGAAACGGCCCTTCTTTCAGGTCGTGGTGACCGACAGCCGCAACAAGCGCGACGGCCGCAACATCGAGCGGATCGGGTTTTTCAACCCGCTGGCGCGTGGCGGCGACGAGCGCCTGAAGATCGACACCGAGCGGCTGGACCGCTGGGTCAGCGTCGGCGCGCAGATGTCGGACCGGGTGCGCCAACTGGTCTCCGAGGCGCGCAAGGCCGGCTGAGTCCGGCCGCCGCGGATGGGCGATGGCCGCGGAAACCGCTGACCGGGACGGGCAGCGGCGGGTCCGACTCGGCAGGATACTGGCTCATTTCGGGCTCGAGGGCTGGCTCAAGATCGAGTCCTATACCGAGCCCAAGGAACGCATCTTCGACTACCGCCCGCTGTACGCCGGCCGCGAGGCGATCGAGGATTTCGAGGGCAAGACGCACGGGCGGGGTCTGCTGCTGCGAATCGCCGGGCGCGATCGCCGCGAGGCGGTCGACGAACTGCTGGGGCACCCGCTGTGGGTGCCGCGCAGCCAACTGGCGCCAACCGAGCCGGGCGAGTTTTATTGGAGCGATCTGGAAGGCTGCCGGGTCGTCAATGCCGATAGGTACGATTTCGGGATCGTGAAACGGATCCTGGCCACTGGTGCGAACGACGTGCTGGTGGTCGCCGGGCAGCGCGAGACGCTGATTCCGTTCGTCCAGGGGAGTTACGTGCTGGAGGTCGACCTCGAGGCCCGGCGGATCCTGGTCGACTGGCAGCCCGACTACCTGTAGGCGCCGACGGGGACCAGGCCGATGCGGATCGACGTGATCACGCTGTTTCCGGACGAGTTCCGGCAGATCGTCGATCTGGGTGTCGTGGGTCGTGCGATCGCCAACGGGCTGGTGGATCTCGTCACCTGGAACCCGCGCGACGAGGCACCGGATCGGCGCGGAACCGTGGACGACCGGCCGTTCGGCGGCGGCCCCGGCATGGTGATGAAGGTCGAGCCGCTGCGCGCGATGATCGCGCGGGTACGCTCCGACGACGAGACCGCCGCTGCGGTGGCGCACCTGAGCCCGCAAGGTCGCAGGTTGAACCAGCGCCACGCGGTCGAAATGGCCGCGCGGCCGCGCTTGATCCTGCTGTGCGGCCGCTACGAAGGGATCGACGAGCGCTTGCTCGAAAGCGACGTCGACGAGGAATGGTCGATCGGCGATTACGTGCTGAGCGGCGGCGAGCTGGCCGCGGCGGTGCTGATCGACGCGGTGGTGAGATTGCTGCCCGGGGTGTTGGGCAAGGAGGAGTCGGCGCTCGAGGACTCCTTCATGGACGGGCTCCTGGACTGCCCGCACTACACCCGGCCGGAGGTGGTCGACGGCGCCGCGGTGCCGCCGGTGCTGCTCGCGGGCGATCACGCCGCGATCGCGCGCTGGCGCTTGAAGCAGGCGCTGGGCCGGACCTGGCTGCGGCGCCCGGAGCTGCTGGCCGCGCGGAAGTTGAGCGCCGACGAACGAGCGCTACTTGAGGAATTTATCGACGAGCATTTGCGGCGCGCGACGCCGCCGAAACAACGGGGCTTGCCATGAGCAACATCATCGACGAACTGGAACAAGAACAAATGGGCCGCGAGCTGCCGCCGTTTTCGCCCGGCGACACCGTGGTGGTCAACGTCAAAGTCAAGGAAGGCGCCCGGGAGCGCGTGCAGGCCTTCGAGGGGATCGTGATCGCGATTCGCAACCGGGGGGTCAACTCGGCCTTCACGGTGCGCAAGATCTCGCACGGCGAGGGCGTGGAGCGGGTGTTTCAGACCTACTCCCCGCTGATCGACTCGGTGCAGGTCAAGCGCAAAGGCCAGGTCCGCCGCGCCAAGCTCTACTACCTGCGCGGGCGCGAGGGAAAGGCCGCGCGGATCAAGGAAAAGCTCGCGCGCCGCTAGCGCAGCGGACGCCATCCGATCTCGGGCCGGGCGCTCGATCGGGCGCCGGCTCCCTTGAATTTCTCGCCCGGCAAACCCAGTTTTGTCACGTTTTGGCGTAACTTGGGGCTAGGCGAGCTATGACGGTGGAAAGCAACGCGGAAAAGCACGAATTTCAGGCGGAGGTGCGGCAGGTCCTGGACCTGATGGTCCATTCGCTGTACTCCAACAAGGAGATCTTCCTGCGCGAGCTGATCTCCAACGCCTCCGATGCCTGCGACAAGCTGCGTTTCGAGGCGATTCGCAACGACAAGCTCTACGGCGACGATCCCGAACTCCGGATCGAGGTGCGCCTCGACAAGGATGCCGGCACCCTGAGCGTCTATGACAACGGGATCGGCATGAGCCGCGAGGAGCTGATCGACAACCTCGGCACGATCGCGCGCTCCGGCACCAAGCGCTTCCTCGCGGGCTTGAGCGGCGACCAGGCGGCCGACGCCAAGCTGATCGGCCAGTTCGGGGTCGGGTTCTATTCGAGCTTCATCGTCGCGGAGTCCGTCAGCGTGACCTCGCGCCGGGCCGACGAGACCGAGGCCCATCGCTGGAGCTCCGACGGGCAGGGCGAGTTCTCGGTCGAACCGGTCGAGGACGCCCCGCGCGGCTCCCGGGTCGAGCTGAAGCTGAAGAAAGACGAAAGCGAGTTCCTGGAGCGCTACCGGGTGCGGTCGCTGATCAGCAAATACTCCGACCACATCGCGTTCCCGATCAAGATGGAAAAGCCGCCGGCCGGCGCCGACGATGACGATTCCGAGCAACAAAAAGACGTCGTCGACGTGCCCGAATGGGAGGTCGTCAACCAGGCCTCGGCGCTGTGGACGCGCCCGAAGCAGGAAATCACCGACGAGGAATACCAGGGCTTCTACAAGCACGTCTCGCACGATTTCAACGAACCGCTGGTGTGGGCGCACAACCGGGTCGAGGGCAACCAGTCCTACACGACGCTTCTGTACCTCCCGGAAAAAGCGGCGTTCGACATCCTGCGCAGCTACGAGGACCGGCGCGGCCTGCGCCTGTACGTCAAGCGCGTGTTCATCATGGACGCCGCCGAGCAACTGCTGCCGCCCTACCTGAGATTCGTGCGCGGGGTGGTGGATTCCGACGATCTGCCGCTGAACGTCTCGCGCGAGATCCTGCAGGAGAACAGGCTGGTCGCCAAGATCCGCGCCTCGGTGATCAAGCGGGTGCTCGACATGCTCGCCAAGCTGACCGAGCAGCCCGAGCGCTACGCCAAGTTCTGGAGCGAGTTCGGCGTGGTGCTGAAGGAGGGTCCGGTCGAGGACTACGCCAACCGCGAGAAGCTCCTGAAGCTCTTGCGCTTCGCCTCGACGCATGCCGACAAGCCCGAGCAGACGGTGTCGCTGGAGGAGTACGTCGCGCGGATGAAGAGCGGCCAGGACAAGATCTACTACATCACCGCCGACAACTTCCAGGCGGCCAAGAACAGCCCGCACCTGGAGGTGTTCCGCCAGAAGGGCATCGAGGTGCTGCTGATGTACGACCGGGTCGACGAATGGATGGCCGGTCACCTGCAGGAGTTCGACGGCAAGCCGTTCCAGTCGGTCGCCAAGGGCGACATCGACCTGGCCGAGTTCGGCGACGAGAGCGAAAAAGACCGCCGCAAGCAGCAGGAAAAGGAAGCCGGCAAGCTGATCGAGCGGCTCAAGGGCGCGCTCGGCGACCGGGTCGACGAAGTGCGGGTCAGCCATCGGCTGACCGACTCGCCGTCGTGCCTGGTGCTGCGCGAGCACGACATGGCGGTGCACATGCAGAACCTGCTCAAGCAGGCGGGTCACTTCATGGGCGCCGGCAAGCCCAGCCTGGAGATCAACCCCGGTCACCCGCTGGTCCAGCGCGCCGATCAGGAATCCGACCAGGCGCGCTTCGGCGAATGGGCGCTGCTGCTTTACGAGCAGGCCTGGCTGGCCGAGGGCGGCACGCTGGATGACCCGGCCGCGTTCGTGAAGCGCATGAACGGGCTGCTGGTCGGGACGGCCGCGGATTCGCCGAAAAAGGCCAGACCCAAGGCCAAGCCGGCGGCCAAGAAGTCAGCGACCAGGAAAGCCAAGGCCGCCAAGCCCGAGGCGAAGTCCGAAGGCGAGGGAGGCGACGCCGGCGAGTAGGGCTCGATGACCGCGGATCCAGTCCGGCTCGACCGGTGGCTGTGGACGACCCGCTTCTTCAAGACCCGCGGGCTGGCCAAGGGCGCCGTCGACGGCGGCAAGATCCAGTTGAACGGCGCGCGCGCCAAGCCGGCCAAGACCGTCCAGCCGGGTGATGTGCTTCAGATCAGCCGCGGCGACGAGCGATACGAGGTGACGGTGCTGGCCACCGGCACCCGCCGCGTCTCGGCCGCGCTGGCCGCCGAGATGTACTCGGAAACCCCGGAAAGCCGCGCCCGCCGCGAAGCGCGTGCCGAGCAGCGCCGCCTGCAGGCCCTCGACACCTCGGCCCCCGAGCGCCGCCCCGACAAGCGCGCCCGCCGCGCGCTGCGCCGCTTCAGGGGGCGTTGACCCGCTTATTGCCTAAGCTGCCGAAGAGCTCCAGGGGAAGGCCGGCCCCCTCTTTTGTCAGCCGCCTGCCAAAAAGTTAACCTGACCCCCAGCGCAAGGACGACCATGTGCAACCTGGAGGTGTACTGTTGTGGGGCACGCCCGCGCTCAGGGCACAGTTGGCCGATGGCTCAGGAAGCTTCCAATGTGACCGCATTGGGGTGGATCGCCAGGGTCGGCGTTATCGCGGCGCTTTATTTCGTCTTGGGCAGGCTCGCCCTGTTGATCGCGATCCCCCCCGGCTATGCCACCGCGGTCTGGCCGGCGGCCGGAGTCGCACTGGCGGCGTTACTGCTGTATGGCTACCGCCTGTGGCCCGGGGTCTTCGTCGGATCGTTTCTGGTCAACGTCACGACCGCTCTCGATTCCGCGAACAGCGCCGGAATCTTCGGGTCAATCGCATTGCCCATCGCGATCGCCGCCGGCGCCGTGCTGCAGGCGCTGTTGGGTGCATACCTGGTTCGGCGCCTGGTCGGGTTTCCCAACGACTTCGATCGAGCCGCCAAGATCATCGGAACGATGGCCCTCGGCGGGCCTCTGGCCTGCATTGTCAACGCTACCGTCGGCGTCGCCAGTCTGTTTCTGACCGGCACGATTGAAGATGCCGATGTTGCCGGGACCTGGGGCACTTGGTGGCTCGGCGACACGATCGGTGTGATGTTGGTGATTCCCCTGGCGGGTGCCTGGGGTGTAGAGCGTCACCAAACCCGGCGGCGAACGCGCGTCCTTGTTGTGTTGCCGATTCTGGCGGCCATCACGATGACGGCGCTCGGATACCTGGACACTCGCGCCCGAGAGACGGAGAGGGCGCAGATGGAGTTCGAGCGCCGCGCCGAGATCATCGCACGCGCGCTCGAACAAACCGTCAGGTCCAAGGCCGACGTTGTCCAGTCGGTCGTGAATTTTTTCGGGGCGGTCCCGGAAACTAGAATCAGCCGTGCTCAGTTTCAGGCCTTTGTTGAGCCGATCTTCGCGCGCCATCGCGATCTCCACGGCCTCAGCTGGAACGCTCTGGTTACCGGTAACGATGGTTCGGTCATAAAGACCCAGGAGCAAGACGATCATGCCGAGATTCAGATCACCGAGCTGAACGCCGAGGGCAAGCTGGTGCCCGCCCGGAAGCGGGACGAGCACGTCGTTGTCATGTACATCGAGCCACTCGCCGGAAACGAAGAAGCCCTGGGTTTTGACCTGACCTCAGATCCGACCCGGGCCAGAGCCCTCGCGCGGGCGCGTGATTCCGGGCAGATCATTGCGAC
>JBFJNB010000181.1:0-5892 GCA_041633655.1 Lysobacterales bacterium
ACCGACCGGCTGGCGCGGCTGGCGGGCTGGCAGGCGCGCGAGCCGCAGCGCTACCGGGCGCTGATGGACGACCTCGGGGCGCGGGCCACGGCCGGCGCCGACGCGTTCGCCGCCGGCGACGCGCGGGCGTTCCTGGACGCTCTCGACGCGTTCACCGGGGCGCTCACGACGATCGACCGCGCCGCCGGCCTCGGGATCCTTACCCCGGCCCACCGGGAGCTGGCCCGGGTCGCCGCGCGTCATCGCCTGCGGTACAAGACCAGCGGCGCCGGCGGTGGCGACTTCGGCCTGGCGTTCGGCGAACCGGAGGCGATCGCGGCGTTTGCGGACGAGTCGCTCGGGCACCACCGGCTGGTGCTACCGCTCACGCCACCACCCAAAGGGCTGGCCGTCACTACACGGCCGGGATAGCGGTTAACGGTTGTTGACCGGACACCGGGGCCAGGATTTGCGATAATTGATCGGATTTGCGTATCAGGCGGACCGAGATGAGGCATCAAGAGAGCCAACTGGAACGAGCGCTGGCGCTGCAGGTGTCGCTGCTGCCGGGCGTGTCGCGCACGTTCGCCCTGACGATACCCCAGCTTCCGGAGCCCTTGAGGGTCGCCGTGACCAACGCGTATCTGCTGTGCCGGATCGCCGACACGATCGAGGACGACGCGGGTCTGGATGCGGAGCAAAAACGCGCGTTTCATCGCGGCTTCGTCGCCGTCGTGCGAGCGAGCGCGGACCCGCGGGCTTTCGCGCGCGAGTTGGAGCCCAGGCTTGGCCCCCACACGCCGGCGCCGGAGCGGGCGCTGATCCGCGAGTTACCCGAGGTGGTCCGGGTGACCCATGCGTTCGAGTCCGACCAGCGGGCCGCGCTGGAGCGCTGCATCGGGATCATGTGCGCCGGAATGCCGCAGTTCCAGCATTCGAAGTCGGTGTTCGGGCTGGCCACGGTGGCCGATCTGGACCGATACTGCTATCACGTGGCCGGGGTCGTCGGCGAGATGCTGACCGAGCTGTTCTGCAACCACTCGCGCGAAATCGCCCGCCGCCGCGGCTCGATGATGTCGCTGGCGGTGCGTTTCGGCCAGGGGCTGCAGATGACCAACATCCTGAAGGACTTCTGGGAGGACCGCGCGCGCCGCGCATGCTGGCTGCCGCGTGAGGTGTTCCAAAGCCACGGTTTGGACCTGTCCGAGTCCGATTCGGAACAGTTCCAACAGCGATTCTCGCAGGGTCTGAAGGAGCTGATTGCGATGACCCACGCGTGCCTGCGGGACGCGCTGAGCTACGTGCACCTGATTCCGCGACGCGAGACGGGCATCCGGCGGTTCTGCCTGTGGGCGATCGGGATGGCGGTGCTGACGCTGCGCCGGATCCAGCGCAACCCCGGCTACCGCTCGCAAGGCCACGTGAAGATCTCCCGGCGCGCGGTGAAGGCCACGGTGCTGGTGGGCACGCTGCTCGCGCGCAGCAACGCGGCGCTTCAGATGGCGTTCAACCTGGTGGCCCAGGGGCTGCCGCTGCAACCTCGACCGGTCACCCGCGCGGTGATCCGTGCCCGGGCCATTGAGCCCTGATAACCATGGACAAGAAAAACAAATCACTGATTTCGAATTTCTACAAGCTGTCGGTTCCGGACCGGGTCAAGCTGGTGCACGAGCGCGGCTGGCTCAGCGCCGAGGACTACGCGTCGTTGAGCGAGGGCACCCATACGCTGAGCGTTCAGAACGCCGACAGCATGATCGAGAACGTGATCGGGGTGCTCGGCATGCCGGTCGGGCTGGGCTTGAATTTCCTGATCAACCAGAAGGAGTACGTGATCCCGCTCGCGGTCGAGGAGCCCTCGATCGTGGCCGCGCTGAGCGCCGCAGCCAAGATCGCCCGCGCGGGCGGCGGGTTCCAGGCCGAATCGACCGAGCCGATCCTGATCGGCCAGGTCCAGGTGATCAACGCGCCCCATCCTCCGGCGGCGCGCGCCCGGCTGCTGCAGCGCAAGGAGCAGCTCCTGAACCTGGCCAATGCGCTGCACCCGAACATGGTCGCCCGCGGCGGCGGCGCGCGCGACCTCGAGGTGTTCGTGCACCCGAGCCGCGATCTGGGCGACATGCTGGTGCTGCACCTGCTGGTCGATACCCGCGACGCGATGGGCGCCAACCTGGTCAATACGATGTGCGAGGGGATCGCTTCGCTGGTCGAGAACATCACCGGCGGCAAGGTATTCTTGCGCATTCTCTCTAACCTGACCGACCGGGCCATGGTGCGCGCCACCACGACCATCCCGCTCGAGCAACTGGCCGGCAAGGGCTTCGACGCCGAGCAGGTCCGCGACGGCATCGTGATCGCCAGCGAGTTCGCCGCGATCGACCCGTATCGGGCGGCGACCCACAACAAGGGCATCATGAACGGGATCGACGCGGTTGCGCTGGCCACCGGCAACGACTGGCGCGCGCTCGAGGCCGGCGCGCACGCCTACGCGGCCCGCGGCGGGCGCTATACCGCGCTGTCGCAATGGACCCGCAACGAGGACGGCGACCTGGTCGGGCGCATCGAGCTGCCGATCAAGATCGGTATCGTCGGCGGACCGCTGCAATCCAACCCCACGGTCGCGGTCAATTTGCGGATTCTCGGCGTGGGCGACGCGCCGGAACTGGCCCGGGTGATGGGCGCGGTCGGACTGGCGCAGAACTTCTCGGCGCTGCGCGCGCTCGCCACCGAAGGCATCCAGAAGGGCCACATGAGCCTGCACGCGCGCAGCGTCGCCACCGCCGCCGGCGCCGCGCCCGAGATCTTCGACACCGTGGTGCAGCGCCTGGTCGCCAGCGGCGAAATCAAAATCTGGAAGGCACGCGAGATCGTGGAAACGGTGAAACGACAATCTCATCCGACCGACTCCGACCCGGTGGAGACCGCGGACGCGACCCGCTCCGGCGGCCACGGCAAGGCGATCCTGATCGGGGAACACGCGGTGGTCTATGGTGCCCACGCGATCGCCGCGCCGATCCCGCTGGCGGTCGAGGCCCGCGTAGACGACTGGCGCGACGGCATCCGGCTGTCGATTCCGCGCTGGGGCGTGGAGCATCGGCTGGAGACCGATCCGGCGCGCCGCCAGTCTTTTGAGGAGCCGGCGGCGATGATCCTGGAAAAGCTCGGTCTTTTGGATCAGCCGATGCGGATCCAGGTCTTTCCGAATCTGCCGCGGGCGCAGGGTCTCGGCGGGTCGGCCGCGGTCGCCGTGGCGATCATCCGCGCGCTCAACCAGCGCTACCGGCTGGGCCTGAGCGAGACCGACATCAACGCTCTGGCGTTCGAAGGTGAGCGGGTCGCCCACGGCAACCCGTCCGGGATCGACAACGCGGTGGCGACCTTCGGGCGGATGCTTCTGTTCAAGCGGGGCGACCCGCCGCTGATCGAACAACTGAAGCTCCCCGAGCCGCTCAAGGTCGTGATCGGGATGACCGGGGTCGAGTCGCTGACCGCCAAGATGGTGGCCCGGGTTCGTTCCGGTTGGGAGAAGAGCCGGCGGATCTACGACCGCATTTTCGACGAGATCGACCAGCTCACGCTGCGCGCGCTGGAATCGCTGCGCGATCGCGAGCTGGAGACGCTGGGTCAGTTGATGAACGTCTGCCACGGGCTGCTGAACTCGATCCAGGTGTCCTCGCGCGAGATCGAGGATCTGGTCGAAATCGCGCGCGAAAACGGCGCGCTCGGGGCCAAGCTGACCGGCGCCGGCGGCGGCGGCTCGATCATCGCGCTGGCCCCGGACAAGGCCAAGAAGGTCATCGCCGCGATCGAGGAAGCCGGCTATCAGGCGATGGAGGTCGAGATCGGTGGACCTGCCTAGTTGCGACCGACGGTGGTGATCGATGCAGGTTGATGGCGAGGTCGTCTCCAGCGAAGCCGAGGAGTTGATCCTGGTCGACCGCGACGATCAGGCCGTGGGTTTCCGCGACAAGGCCGCCTGCCACGACGGCGATGGGATCCTGCACCGGGCGTTCTCGCTGTTCGTGTTCAACCCCCAAGGCGAACTCTTGTTGCAGCAGCGAAGCGCGCAAAAGCGGCTGTGGCCGCTGTATTGGTCCAACAGTTGCTGCTCCCATCCCCGCCGCGGCGAGACGATGGAAGTCGCGGTCAACCGGCGCCTGAAACAGGAACTGGGCATGCGCGGGCGGCTGAAATACCTGTACAAGTTCGCCTACCACGCCGCGTTCGGCGCGCTCGGCTCCGAGCGCGAGCTGTGCTGGGTCTACGTCGGTACCAGCGACGACGAGGTAAAGGCCAACGCCAACGAGATCGCCGCCTGGCGCTACGTCGATCCCGAGCGTTTGAGCGCCGAGATCGAAGCCCGGCCGGACCGCTTCACGCCGTGGCTGAAACTCGAATGGCAGCGCCTGCGGACCGACTTCCGGCCCGAACTCGAGGCACTCGGCGCCGTCGGCTAGCCTTTCAGCGCGTCGCGAATATCGCGCAGGAGCTTCACTTCCTCGCTCGGTTCCGGCGGCGGCGCGGGTTCGGCCGGCTTTTCCTCTTCGGCGCGCTTGAGCTTGTTCATCACCTTGATCGCGACGAAGATCGCCAACGCGATGATCAGGAAGTCGATGATGGTCTGGATGAACTGGCCGTAGCCGATCACCACCGCCCCGGCGTCCGCGGTGGCCTCCTGGATCGTCAGACTCAGGTCGGTGAAGTCGACCCCGCCCACCAGCACGCCGATCGGCGGCATGATCACGTCCTTGACCAGCGACGAGACGATCTTGCCGAACGCGGCCCCGATGATGATCCCGACCGCCATGTCCACGACGTTGCCGCGCAGGGCGAACTCTTTGAACTCTTTCATTAACGCCATCGCTTTTTCCTCTTGTTGTAGTTGTGCACTCCCCAGTGCCAGGAAATCAGATCGCGGCACGATCGCGTGCCAGTCGGCTACAACGTGACCCCCGCGGCGGCGAACGCATCGCAGCGGTTGAAGTCGCCGGAATCGAGGCCGCGGCTCAGCCACTCGGCGCGCTGAGCCGAGGTGCCGTGGGTGAACGACTCCGGCCGGACCGTCCCGCCGGAGCGCTGCTGGAGGCGGTCGTCGCCGATCGAGCGCGCCGCGGTCAGGCCCTCGTCGAGATCGCCCGGCTCCATCCAGCGGCGCTGGCGATTGGCATGGTGAGCCCAGACCCCGGCCAGGCAGTCGGCCTGCAGCTCCATCAGCACCGACAGTTGATTGGCCACGGCGCGGTCTGGGGAGCGGCGCTGCAGGTCGCGCACCCGCGGTTCGATCCCGGTGATGTTCTGGACGTGATGGCCGACCTCGTGCCCGATCACGTAGGCCTGGGCGAAATCGCCGGGCGCGCCGAGCCGCTCCAGCTGTCGAAAGAACCCCAGATCGAGGTAGACCTTGTAATCGCCGGGGCAGTAGAACGGACC
This sequence comes from Lysobacterales bacterium, assembly GCA_041633655.1. Classification (GTDB taxonomy): domain Bacteria; phylum Pseudomonadota; class Gammaproteobacteria; order Xanthomonadales; family SZUA-38; genus JBFGYD01. The sequence continues at coordinate 5,407 of JBFJNB010000181.1, forward strand.
GGTCGCCGGGCTGTTCAGGCCGCAGGCCGAGCGCACCGGCTGATCGAACAGGACCAGGTCGGGTACCTGGTACTGCTGCCCGCTCTGGGCGAACAGCGATCCCCAGACGTCCTCGGTGGACCCCAGGATCACCGCGACGAACTCGGCCTTCTCCTGCTCCGCGGCCGACCGCGGCGCCGGCTGCCCAGCCGGCTCCGGCACCCGGGAGACTTGACCGGCGCCGCCGATCATCTGCAGCAGCGACAGCGGATTCTGCCCGGTCAGCAGGCTGACGACGACCACCAGCACGATGGCCCCGCCGCCGAGCTTCAGGCCCCCGGCCGCGCGGCGGCCACGCCGGTCCTCGATATTGGTGCTGCGGCGAGCGCCTCTCCAACGCATTTACCGATCTCCGTGCTGCGGGGGAGTGGAGTATAGCAACGCGCGGGCGGGTCGCTCAGGCGCTGTGACGATAGGACACATCCGCCGCTTCGGCGGCATCATCGG
>JBFJNB010000182.1:0-5892 GCA_041633655.1 Lysobacterales bacterium
GACCTCGACCAGCAGCGGCCGGGCGCCGATCCACCAGGTGGCGGCCGCGGCGATCACCACGGCCGACAGCGCCAGGATCAGCCAGCGACCAGCGCCGCCACCGGCCGGCGCGGCGTCATGGTCGATGCGCAGCTCGTTGAGCAGCTCGGCCTTCTGGTTCACGTGGGACCCCGATGCAGGAGTGATCGCGCGCGATCATTGTAAGAACGGACCCGGGTTGTTTTCCAGCCCCGGTTGCCGGCCAGCACTCTAACTAAGCCGCGAACTGGAGACTGGCCAGGTGCGCGTAGAGCGGCGAGGTGCGGTTCAGCTCCTCGTGGGTGCCGACGGCGACGATCCGGCCCTCATCCAGCACCACGATCCGGTCCGCGGCGCGCACGGTCGCGAGGCGGTGGGCGATGATCAACGTGGTGCGGCTCTGCATGATCTGATCCAGCGCGGCCTGGACCAGGCGTTCGCTCTCGGCGTCCAGCGCCGAGGTCGCCTCGTCGAGCAGCAGCAGCGGCGGATCGGTCAGCAGCGCGCGGGCGATCGCGATCCGCTGGGCCTGCCCCCCCGACAGCCGCACCCCGCGCTCGCCCAGATAGGTGTCGTACTGGTCGGCCAGGTCGCTCAGGAAATCGTCGGCGTACGCGGCCTGGGCGGCGGCCCGGACCTCGTCCAGACTGGCAGCCGGCAGCCCGTAGCGGATGTTCTCCAGCGCGTCGTCGGAGAAGATCGTCACGTCCTGGGCCACCAGCGCGAGCTGGCGGCGGTATTCCAGCAGATCCAGCTCCCGGATCGGAATTCCATCGAGCAGGATTTCGCCCTCGGTCGGGTCGTAGAAGCGCATCAGGAGCTGAAACAGCGTCGTCTTGCCGGCCCCCGAGGGTCCGACCAGGGCGACCTTTTCGCCGGCATCGATCGCCAGGTCGATGTCGCTCAGCACCGGCCGGTCCGGGCGCGAGGGGTATGCGAACGTGACTCCGCGAAAACGGACCCGACCGGCGACCGGGCGGGGCAGCTCCACCGGGGTGGCCGGCGAGCGGATGTCGGGCACCAGCGCCAGCAGCTCCATGATCCGCTCCAGCGCGCCGGCGGCCCGCTGCAGTTCGCCGTAAACGGTCGTAAGCGCTCCGGTCGAACCGGCGGCGATGATCGCGTACAGCACGAACTGGCTCAGCGTGCCGGCGGTCATCACGCCGTCGATGACCGAGCGCGCGCCCATCCAGAGCACGAAGATGATGCCGCCGAACATCAGCGACACGATCAGGATGCCCATCAGCGACTCGACCCCGATGCGCTTTCGCGCGGTCGCGAACACGCGCTCGGCGATGTCGCCGAAACGCTGCTCCTCGCGCCGGTCCTGGGCGTAGGCCTGGACGGTCTGGATCGCGTTGATGGTCTCGGTGGCGGCGGCCGACAGATCGGCGACCCGGTCCTGGTTGGCGCGCGAGAGCCTGCGCACCCAGCGGCCGAGGAACACGATCGGCAGGATCACCACCGGGATCAGCAGTCCGATCAACGCCGCCAGGCGCGGGCTGGTATAGGTCATCATGGCCGCGGCGCCCAGGAACATGAACGCGCTGCGCAGCGTGATCGAAAAGGTACTGCCGACGACCACCTCGACCAGCGTGGTGTCGGTATTGATCCGTGACAGCACCTCCCCGGTACGGGTGGATTCGAAAAACGCCGGCGACATGTGGATCACCTGCCGGTAGAGGGCGCGCCGCAGGTCGGTGACCACGCGCTGGCCGAGCCACGAAACCCAGTAGTAGCGCAGGCTGGTGAACACCGCCATCGCCACCGCCACGCCCAGCAGCAGCAGGAAGTAGCGCGCGATCGTCGCCTCGTTGGCCTTGTCGAACCCCAGGTCGATCATCTGGCGCACCGCCACCGGCAGGCTCAAGGTGGCTACCGCGCCCAGCACCAGGAACCCCAGGGCCAGGGCCACGTGCCGCAAATAAGGTTTAATAAACGGCCATAAGTTATTGAGAATCAAAAGATTCTTAGAAGGCCGTCGGTCTTCTTCGCGGTCTTTCATCGGTGCCCGGTCGCGGTGGGTGCGTGCTTATTCTGACCGCCACGGTCCGGATTACAAGCGCCGCTCCGGTTGCGCTCGAGCGCGCGAGGCCGGGTCCATTCGACCGCGGTCTCCGGGGCTGGTAGATTTCCGCCGCAGCCATGCAAGGACGACTTGATTGATGAGACCGAATGCCTTCAGCCGCCGCCGGCGGAGCAGCGACTCGACGCTGATCGCGCTCACGCTCGCGTGCGCCATGGGGCTGGCCCATGCCGAGGACGATAGCGACGAGAACCGCTACCGGTTCGAGTTCAGCGCCACGTTCGAAGCCGGCGTGGACCAGGCGCGCGCGCGCATCCACCTGCACCATGTCAGGCAGAGGGTGCGCGAGCTGAGCTTCTTGATGCCGGCGCCGAAATACGGTGGGGTCAGGGCCAACGGCGAGCTGCGGCGGGAGGCCGACCGCTGGATCTGGCAACCCCCGGCCGACGGGGGAACGCTGTCGTACACGGTTCGGATCCGGAGCATGCGCGGCGCCCGCGCGGATTCACGCATCGGCGACCATTGGGTCATCATGCGGCTCGAAGATCTGTTCCCGCGGGCCCGCGCGCGAGCGGTCAAGAGCGCCAGCGGGTCCGGGCGGATCAAGCTGGACGGGCCCCCGGAGTGGAGTTTCGAAACGCGCTACGGCGACGTCGACGGTCGGTGGAAGTCGATCGACCGCCCGGATCGGGTTTATCCGCAACCGCGCGGGTGGATGGTCGGCGGCGAGCTCGGGGTGCGGCGCCAGCACATCGCCGGCCGGCGGGTCGTGGTCGCCGCCCCGCGGGCCGCCGGGCTGCGGCGGATGGACCTCCTTGCCTTCCTGGGATGGACCCTGCCGAGCCTGACCGAGATCCTGCCGGAGTTTCCGCATCAACTGCTGGTCGTCGGGGCTCCGCGCTCGATGTGGCGCGGCGCGTTGTCGGCCCCCGGGTCGCTGTATCTGCACGTCGACCGGCCGCTGGTCAGCGAAAACGGGACCTCCACCCTGATCCACGAGCTGATCCACATCGGCGGCATCCACAGCGCCGCCGACGGGGCGGACTGGATCGTCGAGGGGCTGGCCGAGTACTACGCGCTCGAGGTGCTGGCGCGCAGCGATGGCATCACCGAGACCCGTCGGCAGCGGGTGCTGCGCGAATTGACGGACTGGGTCGAGCGCAAGCGCGCGGTGCTCTCGAGTCCGTCCAAGGGCGCGGACACGGCGCGCGCGGCGTTGCTGTTCGCGACGCTGGACACCGAGCTCCAGGCAAAAGGAAAGAGCCTGGATCAGGTCGTTGCGCGCCTGGCCGCGGCCGAAACCGAAATCAGTGAACCGGCGCTGCGAGCGGTGGTCGCCGAGATCCTCGGCGCCGACAGCGGGGTGCTGCGCGACGCGCTTCAGGGCGACCGATGAGGCCATGATCTGCTGCCAGGCGGCATTTCGGTGAGCTATACTCCGCGGCGATCCAACACCGTGAGACCCGTCATGCACCGATTGTCGTTCATCGCGTTCGCCGCCTTGCTCATCGGCTGCCAGCAGGCCGCCGAGCCGCCCGCGCCGGCGCCGAGCGCACCCGAGTCGACCGAGACCGCCGCGCCGGCGCCCGCGCCGCCATCGGCCAGCGAGCGGCTGGCCGCGGTGCTCGCCGCCCAGCCCGAGGAGGTCCAGTCGCGTTACGTCCATCGCCATCCCCAGGAGACGCTGGAATTCTTCGGGATCGAGCCGGGCATGACCGTGCTCGAGGGGCTTCCGGGCGCCGGCTGGTACACCAAGCTGCTGCTGCTGTACCTCGGGTCCGAGGGTCACCTGATCGGCGCCAACTACGCGCTCGAGGTATTCCCGCTGTTCGGGTTCTTCTCCGAGGAGCGGATCGCCCAGATGCAGACCTGGGTTACCGACTGGCCGGCCGGCGCCGAGGAGTGGCGCGGTCCCGACGGCGCGACGGTGGCCGCGTTTCACTTCGGCTCGATGCCGGAGGAAATCGCGGGCACCGCCGACGCGGTGCTGCACATCCGGGTGCTGCACAACCTCGCCCGGTTCCAGGGCGAGGGCAAGGGCAACTTTCTGGACGCGGCCCTGGCCGACAGCTACCGGGCCCTGAAGCCGGGCGGGATTCTCGGGATCGTGCAGCACGAGGCGCGCCCCGAGATGCCGGACGACTGGGCCAACGGCAGCCGCGGCTATCTGAAGAAGAGCTTCGTGGTCGAACAGGTCGAGGCGGCCGGGTTCGAGTTCGTCGCCGAGAGCGACGTCAATGCCAACGACAAGGACCGGCCGACCGCCGACGACGTGGTCTGGCGCCTGCCGCCGACCCTGGCGACCAGCCGCGAGGACCCGGAGTTAAAGGCTCAGTACGAGGCGATCGGCGAATCCAACCGGATGACCCTGAAATTTCGCAAGCCGAACTGACGACGACAGGGTCCCGGCCCCCTTACCAGAGCGTGATTTTCCAGCCGCCGGAGGACATGCGTGCCTGCCGGCGCTGGCGCATCCGTCGATGCAGTTGTTCGCGCTTGGGCTTCAGCCACTGCTCGCGCGTGGCCTGATCCTCGGAACCTCCACCGCGGCGCTCGGTCTCCGCTTTGCGGAACGCGCAGAAATCGTTGTAGGCGTCGATCTCGGCCTCGAGATCCTTGACCACCAGTTCGGCCATGATCGCGTCGTCGAGAAATCCGACCCCGGGCACGCGATCGGGGATCAGGTCGTTCGGGTCGCTGAAATAGGCCATCGCGCTCAGCACCCGCTCGAGGTCCTTCTCCGGCAGCGCCCACTCCTCGTCGGTCACCATCTGTGCCAGCACGTTCAGTTTCTCGAGTCGCGACGAAATGTACTCCGGGAGCGATTTTTCCCGAGCCGCCTCGAACACGCGCCGGGCGCCCTCGGCGATCTCTTCGGGCGAGCGCTGCTGCTGCGTGACCGCGCTCTGGGCATCGCGCGCCATCGCAACGAAATGCTCGATATCCTGATCACTCAGCTCGAAGGTGATGGTCAGGGACATACGTGACCCCCTCTGGTTGGTCGTTGGCTGTGACCGGAAGCATAGCACCGTTGCCCGGCCCGCAAAACCGGCCAGGCGTCATGGGGCGGGGTTCTCGAAGCCATCGGCGAACATCGAGTCGTCGAGCGGGTCGCGCTCGAAGGCCCCGAGATCGGGCGCCGGGCCGCGCTCGCGCCCGAGAATGTCGTCGAATGCCGCGTTGGCCGGGTCCGCGCTGTCGACCGCCGGGCTGCCGGCGGCCGGCACCCCGAACTGGTTGACCAGGGACTCGAACGCCTCCCGGATGGTACTCGATCCGTCGGCGAATGTGGTTCCGTTCCACACCGGCACCACCAGTCCGGCCTGGGAGGCGAGTGCGGGGTCGCCGGTAAGTGCGTTCTGGTCGTCGCTGAACCTGAGATCCTGGCCGGCGTCTTCCGGGATCGGGTTGCCGCCGTTCCAGTACAGGTTGTTGTCCAGCGTGGCCGAGGCGGTGTGGCCCGCGGGCGCGTCGAACAGATCGACGCCGTTGAACCCTTCGCCGCCCATCGTGCCGGTCGGATCGGCGTAGATGTTGTTGAAAAAATTCAGGTTCTCGTTGGGCGGGTTGGGTCCGAGCGCGAGCAAACGACCGGCGAAGCTGCGCGATGGCATGTCCCCGACCAGCGTGTTGTTGCGAAACACCAGGTCGCGCGAGCCCTGCACCGTGAGCGGGGTGCGCATCAGGTCGACCCCGTTGCCGATCATCAGATTGTTTTCGACCAGCAGGTTTCGCGCCTCGAAATTGGCCGTCGAGTCCTCGCCGAAGCGCACGAAGCTCTGACCGCCGTTGCCGTACCAGCTCAGAAAGACGTTACGGCGCACGATGACGTCTTGTGAGCCCAGTAC
>JBFJNB010000183.1:0-5889 GCA_041633655.1 Lysobacterales bacterium
GCCGCGAGCAGGGCGTTCGCGAGCGCCGAGCCGGTGCTGTCCAACGACGCCGGCGCGGACGTGCTGCTGGCGGAACAGCCGAGCGTCACGATCGGCGGAATCCGCGCGCTCGCCTCGGTTCCTCTCAGAATCGATACCCGGGTCATCGGCGTGCTGTATCTGGACTCGCGCCAGCCCGGCAAGGTATTCACTGATCTCGACATCGACATCCTGTCGGCGCTGGCCGATCACGCGGCGCTCGCCATCGGCGTGAGCCAGGTCAACGAGGACCTGGAGCTGCTGAAGCAGAAACTGCCGGCCCAGATCAGTCGGGACGCCCGCCCCGACGCCGGCCTGGTCAGCCTGCTCAAGTCCAAGCTTCCCGGAATCGATCGCAAGCGCCCCGATCCCGCGTCCGGTTGAGGTGAGCCGTTGAGCCAGCCCCCGCAAAAACCCGACCCGCAGGAAACCCAAACCTCGCTCGCGGGCTTCGAGGTGCTGCCCGACGGCAGCCTGGTCGCGGAGCGCTACCGGATTAGCGAGCTGCTGGGCATCGGGGGCGTCGGCATGGTCTACCGCGCCCGCGACCTGCGCCTGGACATGGATGTCGCGCTGAAGGTCATGCGCCCGGAACACGCGCCCGACCCGCAGGCATTCGAGCGCTTCAAGCAGGAAATTCTGCTCGGCCGCCAGATCTCGCACCGCAACGTGGTGCGGATCCATGACATCGGCCAGGACGGCCACCTGCAGTTTTTGATCATGGACTGGGTCGCCGGTCAGTCGCTGAAGCAGATCCTGGACCGCGACGGCCGTCTCGATCCGGCCACCGCGGTGGGCATCGCCCGCGACCTGGCCGCGGCGCTGGATGTGGCGCACCAGGAGGGCATCGTCCACCGCGACCTGAAACCGGCCAACGTGCTGGTCGGCCAGGACCGTGCGCTGATCACCGATTTCGGGATCGCGCGCTCGTTCGGCGGCAGCGGCATGACCCGCACCGGGGTCGTCGTGGGAACGCTCGATTACCTGTCCCCGGAGCAGGCGCGCGGCGGCAACGTCGATGGCCGCACCGACATCTACGCGCTCGGGCTCGTGCTCTATGAAATGCTCTCGGGCAGGCGGCCGTTCGGCGGCGAGACGGTCGACGAGGTGCTGGCCGCGCGGGCGCTGGGCGAGGCCCGGACGCTGACCCCGGACGAGGCGCCGGCCTGGCTGGCCCGGGTCGTCGAGCGCTGCCTTCAGCGCCGGCCCGAGGACCGCTATCAGGGCGCGCGCGAACTGCATTCCGATCTGGAGCGCGAATCGGCATCACGCCCCCGGCGCCCGCTGGACTGGCGCAAGCCGGTGGCCACCGCGGCGCTGATCGCCGCGCTGGCGGTTCCGGCGTTCTACTTCATCGCCCCGCGCGACCCGCCCGCGCGCGCCACGGCGGACGCTCGAAGCGTGGACCTGCGGCTGGCCGTGCTGCCGTTCGTGGACCTGACCGGCAGCCCCGAGTACGCCTGGGTAAAGACCGGCCTGCCGGAGCTGCTGGCGCAGAAACTGGCCGCCAACGCGTCGCTCAGCGTCGCCGAAGCCGCCCGCTCGCATCAGACCCTGACCGACCTGAGCCTGACTCCTGGCGCGCTGGCCGCGGCCGACTGGCGCCAGCTCGAGGAATTGCTCGACGTCAGTCGCCTGATCGGCGGCAAGGTCTATCGCGACGATCAGCGCTTGCGGATCGAGGCCGAACTCAAGACCCGCGGGGTCGACGCGCTGCACCCGATCATCGTGGAGGGGGCCGCCGCCGACGGGATTTTCGTGCTGATCGAGCGGCTGGCCGCCGCCACGATGAAGACCCTGGACCTGGGGCCGCCGCGCGGCGATCCGGTCGGCGCCGGGGTCGCGCCGGAGGTCATGAATGTGTTCGCCGAAGGCGTCGACCGACTTACCACGGGTGACCATCTGGCCGCTGCCAAACTGCTCGAACAAGCCGTGGATGCGGATCCGGCCTTCGCGCTCGGTTGGCTGCGCCTGGCTCATGCCTATCGCCAGCTCGGTCGAGATCGGGACGCGTTGAACGCCGCGGTGCGCGCCGAAGAGAACCTGGGAAGCGCTTCCGATCGGGTGTCGTTCGAGGTGCGCGCGACCCGCGCCGCGCTCTCGGGCAACCTGGAAGCGGCGATCGAGACCCTGAGGAATCTGGTGGCAGCCTACCCCAACGATGTCCAGGCGCGAGTGGCCTATGCCACCGCGCTCGGCGACCACGGCAGTCTGTCGGCCGCGCGCGAGGAGCTGCGCGCGGTCGTCGCGGACAGCCCGAACCACCCCGAGGCGTGGTACCTGCTGGGCAAGTTCGCGATCCTGCAGGGGGATGCCAGGGCTGCGCTGGACGAGTACCTGGTGCGTGCGCTGGTGATCCAGAACCGGCTCGCCAACGCGCAGGGCCAGGGCGACGTGCTGAACGCCCTCGGGATCGCTCACCATCAGGCCGGTGATCTGGCCCGGGCGGAGCAGAGCTACCAGCAGGCCGCCGAGAAGCGCGAGGCCGCCGGCGACCGGCGTGGGATGGCAACCGCGCTGGCCAATCTGGCGCGCATTCACGCCGCGCGCGGGCAGCCGGAGCGCGCGCGCACCGATCTGGAGGCCGCGCTGAGCGAACTGGAGGCGATCGGCGACCAGTGGGCGGTGGCCAATCTGCACAACGAGATCGGATTCCTGGAGGAATCGCTCGGCGCCTATCCATCAGCTCTGGAACGCTACCGCGCGGCGCTGAAGATCCGCCGGGAGATCGACGATCTGCGCGCGCTGGCGGAAAGCTACAACAATGTCGGTTACGCCTACTTCCTGCTCGGCGAGTACGACAACGCGGCGGTATACGCCGACCAGGCGCTGACCATCTATCAAAACACCGGCAACGAGGAAGGCGAGACCTACGCGCTGCAGACGGCCGGGTTCCTGAATCTGGCGCGCGGCCGCTGGGAGGACGCGCTCAAGCCCCTGCTGCGGGCGCTGGAGCTCGCGCGCGGCCTGGGGCAGCCCCAGGCGCAGGCGGTGGCGCTGGGCAACATCGGCCGGGTGCAGCAGTACCAGGGCCGCCACGACGCCGCGATGGCGTCCTATCAAGAAGCCCTCGCGATCGTGACCGAACTGGAAGATCCCCGGGGGCTGGCCGCATTCACGCTGTTCACCGCCGAGCAGTCGCTGGAGCTGGGGATGCTGGAAGACGCCGCCGCGGCGCTGGATGCGGTCGCCGGCTGGCTGGAGGGCGCGCACCACCAGGAGCAGCGGGCCGAGCTGAGCCGACTGCAAAGCCTACTGGCGAGCCGGCGCGGGAGCGGCCCGCAGGCGCTGAGCGCGGCCCAGGCGGCGCTGGAGGCGGCGCAGGCCAGCGGCAGCGTGGTTGCCCAGCTCAAGGCCGGCCTCGCGCTGGCCGAGGCCCGACTGCTGATCGGTGAACTCGCAGAGGCCCGGGACCGCGCGGCCCGGGTCGCGGCCCGTGCGCGCGAACTGGGACACGCGATCGTGCTCCTCGCCGGCATCGAGACCGAGGCCCGCGTGGCGCTCGCCGCGGGCCGCCACGCCGACGCCGAGCGGGCCGCGGCCGCCGGGCTGGAGGTCGCCGCCGCGCACCGGCCTTACGCCGGCGAATACCGGCTGCACCTGCTGCGGGCCGAGGCGCTGGAGCAGCTGGATCGGGTCGCGCAGGCGCAAGTGCACCGCGCCAGCGCCACCGCGGAGATCGAACGGCTGCGCGGGCATTTGAGCGGAGCGACGCTGGACTCGTTCAACCGGATCACGAGCCAGGCATTAACCATGGAGGACGCCCATGTCTCGGGCCGATGAGAGTGACTGGACCCTGAACCCGGCCGATATCATCTCGCGGGTGCAGTCGATTTCACGCGAGAACGAGCGCCTGTTTCAGCGGCTGATCGCCGGCGAGCACCGCTTCCGGCGCCTGGCCAAGGCGGTCTGGAAAGTCCAGGAGGAAGAACGCCGCCGCCTCGCGCTGGAGCTGCACGACGGCATCGGTCAACTGCTGACCGCGTTGATCAATCAACTGCAGCGCACCCGCGACGAAGGCTCGCTGGCGCGCCTGGAGGAATCGCAGAAGCTGGCGCAATCGGCGCTGTCGGAAGTCCGCCGCATGTCGCGCATGCTGCGACCCCCGGTGCTCGACGATCTGGGCCTGGAGGCGGCGGTGCGCTGGCTGGCTCGGATGCTCAAGGAAAACACCGGGCTCGACGTGGAACTGGTCTGGCGCGGCGACTCGGAGCGGCTCGGAATCGAAACCGAAACCCTGATCTTTCGCACGATCCAGGAGGCGCTGACCAACGTGGTCAAGCATGCTGGAGCCGACCGCGCCCAAGTCGACGTCAGGCGCGCCGGGGATCGGCTCCTGGTGACGATCCAGGATCGGGGCCGCGGGTTCGACGCCGACAAGGTCATGAAGGGCAACGAGGATCCCGGCTTCGGGCTGCACGGGATGCGGGATCGCGTGGCGCTGTTCGGCGGCAAGCTGAGGGTGCAAACGGCGCCCGGCCAGGGCTGCACCGTCAGCGCCCGGATTCCGCTGGACGAGGGAGAAACCTAGTGCCCTGTTTCGACGCGCCGATGCCGAAACTATGCGTGAGACGAATATGAAGATTCGCGTACTGCTGGCCGACGACCACACGATCGTCCGCCAGGGACTGGTCAGCCTGCTCGAGGACAGCGGCGAATGCGAGGTCGTGGCCGAGGCCGCCGACGGGCTGGAGGCCGTCGAGCTGGCGCTGGAGAAGCGTCCGGACATCGCGGTGCTGGACCTGAGCATGCCTCGGCTGGGCGGGCTGGAGGCGGCACGCCGCATCCACAAGGCGGCCCCAGCCATCCGGCTGCTGGTGCTGACCGTGCACGAGGAAGTGGAGTACGTACTGCCGATCGTAAAGGCCGGGGTGTCCGGCTACCTGGTCAAGCAAACCGCGGCGGCGGAGCTTCTGTCGGCAATTCGCGCGCTCCACCAGGGGCGGACTTTTTTCGGTCCCGAGGCTTCTCAGGCGCTGGCCGAGCAGTACCTGCATCCGGAAGCCGCGATCGAGGACCCGTACCGCAACCTCACCAACCGCGAGCGCGAGGTGTTCCACCTGATCATCGAGGGCAACACGACCAAGCAGATCGCCCAGGAACTGGGCCTGAGCGCCAAGACGGTCGAAAACCACCGCTTTCGAGTCATGGAAAAACTCAACGTGCACTCCATTGCCGAGCTGGTACGGTACGCCGCCCACAAGGGACTGTTGGACTAATCTGGGCAAACCACCGGCAGCCGGCTCGATCTGGGTGGTTTGCCGCCCGCAACCTGGGTGGTTTGCCCGATGCGCGAAAGCAACCCGACCGGGTATCGTTGTTCGCGCTCGACCGGCTCCCAACCACGGGGATGATCTGCGCTCGTGGCCCTCGAGGGCCTCGAAATCCCCTCCTCGGTCGGGTTCGCGCGCCGCCGTGTCGGTCTGCTTCTCAGTGCTCGTGGAGCGGGCCGATCACGGCGGCCGCGCCTGCTGCTCCGGCCCGGCTGGACTCCGGCTCGCCGCACGATCCCGGCGCCGTCGTTGAATAGCGCAGGCGCCGGTGATACTTTGTCCCGCGGCCCACCGGCTCGGATCTGAATGTCTCGCAAGCCCATCATAGGTCTCGCGTCCGATCAACGCCTGATCGCTCCCCACGGCTATCACTGCGTAGGCGACAAGTACGTTCGCGCCGTGGTTCAGGCGGCCGGCGGCATCCCGCTGTTGCTGCCGGCCGACGCGCAGCACTTCGTGCCGCCGGAGCTTCTCGACACGCTCGACGGCCTGGTCCTGCCCGGGGCCTACACCAACATCGATCCGGGGCGTTACCGCGGCGGCCCGGCCCACCCCGACCTGCCGCTGGACCCGACCCGCGACGAGGTCGATCTGGGCC
>JBFJNB010000184.1:0-5882 GCA_041633655.1 Lysobacterales bacterium
CGAACGCGATCCCGTCCGGATAGCCGCCCCAGCGGCGGATCGCCAGCGTCAGCGCGGCCACCCCGGCTCCGAACATCAGCCGCCCGCGTGGGGTGGTGCTGCCCGAGACCGGGTCGGTGGCGATGAAAAAGGCGCCGAGCACGATGCCGCCGGTCAGGATGTGCTCCAGCGGGTCCGGGTTGGCATCGGGATCGAACAGGTACACCGGAAAGGTCAGCGCCACGACCGTGCCCAGAGTCGCGACCGGAACGTGCCAGCTCGTCGCGCGCCGCAACACGATGTACATCCCGCCCAGGGCATACATGTAGGCGATCCACTTCCACGCCTGTCCGCCGGGCTCGGTGAACATCGGTTCCTGGTGGATTTCGGCCATCGTGATGTCCAGGTGCTGCGCGGTGCGGACCAGGTCCAGGGGCGTGGCCATCGTGACCGCATCCCAGCTCAGCCCGTCAGGGAGCCCGAAGCCGAGAATCGCCGCGAGGATCTGACCGAGGCTCAGCGTCTCGGTCGCCATCCCGGCCGGGGCCAGCCAGGCGGTGGCATCGCGCGGGAACGCGATCAGCACCACCGCGTAGCCGACCATCGCCGGATTGAACACGTTGTAGCCGAGCCCGCCGTAGAGGTGCTTGGCGATCACGATCGCAAAACCCATCCCGACGAACGCGCCCCACCAAGGCAGCAGCGGCGGTACGCACAGTGCGAACAAAACGGCGGTGACCGGCGCGCTCAGATCGCTTAAGAACAGTTTCACCGGCTGCCCGCGCGCCCGCAGCATCAGGTACTCGAAGCCGACCGCGAAAGCGGTCGCGAGCGCGATCTGGATCAGCACCCCGGGCCCGAAGTACCACAGGTGCGCGACGACGCCGGGCACCAGCGCCAGCAGCACCTGGGCCATCATCCGGGTGACGCTGGTCGGCGCCGGAACGTGGGGCGCGCCGCGGACCTCGAAGCGCATCAGACCTCCTCCGGATCGCGCACGCGGGCGGCCCGGGCGCGCGCCACCGCGGCCTCGATCTGGGCCGCCTTGTCGCCCTGGGCCAGCGCCTCGTGCCTGGCTTGGAGCCTCGCTTCCCTTGCCGCTTCATCGGCCGCGAGACGCGCCTGGCGGTCCTCAAAGCGCGCCTTGGCGCGGGCTGCGGCCGCCGCCTCGGCGTCGCGCGCGCGCAGCTCGCCCTTGCCGTGGCGATAGTAATCGAGCAGCGGAATCTGGCTCGGGCAGGCGTAGGCGCAGCAGCCGCATTCGATGCAGTCGTTGAGCGCGTGCTCGCGGGCCTGCTCGAACTCGCCCGCCTGGATATGCCACAGGAGCTGCTGCGGCAACAGCCGCGCCGGACACACCCGCGCGCATTCGCCGCAGCGGATGCACGGCAGTTCCGGGACCGGACGGTCGACATCCTTATCGATCAGCGCGAGGATGCAGTTGGTGCCCTTGGTGACGGGCAGGTCGTCGTGGGCCAGCGCGTAGCCCATCATCGGCCCGCCGACGACCAGCCGCCGGGCGCGCTCGTTGTAGCCGCCGGCGAGCGCGACCAGGTGGCGGATCGGGGTGCCGATCAACGCCTCGAGGTTGCGCTGGATCTCGACCCCGCGCCCGCTGACGGTCACGATCCGCGAGATCACCGGCTCGCCCTTGAGCACCGCGCGGTAGACCGCCAGCGCGGTGGCGACGTTGTGGCAGACAATTCCCAGATCCGGCGGGATTCCGCCGGAGGGGACTTCCAGCCCGGTCAATACCTGGATCAACTGGCGCTCGCCCCCCTCCGGGTAGATGGTCGGCACCTTGACGATCTCGACCTCATCGGCCTCGATCTCGACTGCGGCCTGCCGCAGGATCTGCTCGACCGCTCCCATCTGGTCCTCGATCGCGATGAAGGCGGCCTCGACCCCGAGGATCTGGGCCATGATCTGGGTCCCGATCAGCAGTTCCTGCGGATACATCCGCATCAGGATCTCGTCGCAGGAGATGTAGGGCTCGCACTCGGCGCCGTTGACCAGCAGCATCCGCATCGGAAGCCCGCGCCTCGGTTCCAGCTTCAGGTGGGTCGGAAACAGCGCCCCGCCCAGGCCCACCACTCCGGCTTCGATCACGCGCTCGAGCAGCTCGGAGGCGTCGTGGCGCCACCAGTCGACCAGATGCGGCATCGTCACGCTGCGCTCCTCGTGATCGTGGCGCAGCACGATGCAGTCGGCTTCCAGGCCCGACGGGTGCGGCACCGGGTAGCGGCCGATGTCCTCGACCACCGCCGAGCAGGGCGCGTGCAGGTGCGCGCTGAAGCCGCTGCCGAGCCGGGTCAGCCGCTCGCCGCGGGCCACCGGCTGGCCGATCTCGACCGCCGGCTCCGGCGCTTCGCCGACGTTCTGCTTCAGCGCCAGCACCAGCCGCTCCGGCACGCCGGCGAACGCGAGCGCCTCGCCGATCGAGATCTTCTTCCAGTGGCGCAGTTTCAGCCCGCCGGGAAAACGCCAGAAGCGATGGCCTACCCTGAGCTCCGACTGCTCGTCGTTCATCGGGGCCTCGCGGGGCCCAGCTCCCCCGGGCGCGGCGCCGGCGGCGGCCAGCGCCAGGTGGTGAGGGTCGAGGGCAGGGTCACGAGGTCGATGCAGTCCACCGGGCACGGCGGCAGGCACAGCTCGCAGCCGGTGCACTCGGCGGCGATCACCGTGTGCATCTTGTGCGCCGCGCCGACGATGGCGTCGACCGGACAGGCTTTGAGACACAGCGCGCAGCCGATGCACTCGGCCTCGCGGATCAGCGCTACCGCCTTCGGCTTGTGCTCACCGAGGCCCGGATCCAGCGGCCGGGCCTCGCTTCCGAGCAGCTCCGCCAGACTCTTGATGACCGCGTCGCCGCCCGGGGGACAGCGGTTGATGTCGGCCGCGCCGCGCGCGATCGCCTCGGCATAGGGCCGGCAGCCGGGGTAGCCACACTGGGCACACTGGGTTTGCGGCAACAACGCGTCGATCCGGTCCACCACCGGATCGCCCTCGGCGCGGTAGCGCCTCGCGGCAAAGCCCAGCCCCAGCCCGCACAGCGCTGCCAAGCTCACCAGCAGGAGCAGCCCGGTCATCACAGGTCGCTGAACCCGGAAAAACCCATGAACGCCAGCGCCATCATGCCGGCGCTGATGAGCCCGATCGCCGGTCCCCGGAACGCCAGTGGGACCTCGGCCGCGGCGAGGCGCTCGCGCATCGCCGCGAACAGCACCAGCACCAGACCGAATCCGGCGGCCGCGCCGAAGCCATACAGCGCCGAGCCGAACAGGCCGTGACCGGCCTGCACGTTCAACAGCGCCACCCCCAGCACCGCGCAGTTGGTCGTGATCAGCGGCAGGAATATGCCGAGCACCCGGTACAGCAGCGGCGAGGTTCTGCGGATCACCAGTTCGGTGAACTGCACCGCGACCGCGATCACGAGAATGAAGCTCAAGGTTCGCAGGTACTGGAGGCCGAACGGCTCCAGCAGATAGGTGTGCAGCAGGTACGAGCACACCGACGCGAGCGTCAGCACGAATGCGGTCGCGACCGCCATCCCGATCGCGCTCTCGAGCTGATTCGATACCCCCATGAACGGGCACAGACCGAGGAACTTGACCAGCACGAAGTTGTTGACCAGCACCGCGCTGATCAGCAGCAGCAGGTATTCGCTCATGTGACCCGCATGCCGGGCTCGGCACCGCGGTCAGGCGCCAGCAGGAAGATCTCGCTGCCGCCCGGACCCGCCGCCAGCACCATCCCCTCCGACACCCCGAAGCGCATCTTGCGCGGCGCCAGGTTGGCGACCAGGATCGTGTCGCGGCCGACCAGCTTGGCCGGATCGTAGGCGGCCTTGATTCCGGCGAACACGCAGCGCCGCTCGCCGCCCAGATCCAGGGTCAGGCGCAGCAGCTTGTCGGCCCCGTCGACCTCCTCGGCGGCGACGATCCGCGCGACCCGCAGGTCCACCTTGACGAAGTCGTCGATCCCGATTTCGGGCGCGATCGGATTTTTCGCCAGTGGGCCCGGGGGGGGCTTCGCGCTCGCCTCCAGATCGCCGCGCGAGGCCTCGATGATCGCCGCGACCGCCTGCTCGTCGACCCGCGTCATCAGCGCCTGGAAGCGGTTGATCGGGTGATCCAGCAGCGGCGCCTTCAATGACCGCCAGCTCAGCTCGGGCTCGTTCAGAAATTCCTCGGCCCGAGCCGCGGTGAACGGAATGACCGGCTTCAAATACACCATCAGCACGCGGAACAGGTTGATCCCCAGCGTGCAGACGCCATGCACTTCGGCCCGCCGGTCCGGATCCTTGATCATCTGCCACGGCTTGTGCTCGTCGATATAGCGGTTGGCTTCGTCGGCCAGCGCCATGATCGAGCGCACCGCGCGGTTGTACTCGCGCGCCTCGAACTGCTGCGCGATTTCGTCGCCGGCGCCGGTGAAACGCCCCAGCAGCTCGGTTTCGGGCAGCGCGGGTGCCAGGCGCGCGTCGAACTGCTTGGCGATGAAGCCGGCGCAGCGGCTGGCGATGTTGATCACCTTGCCGACCAGGTCCGCGTTGACCCGCGCGACGAAGTCCTCCAGGCTCAGGTCGATGTCGGCCAGGCCCGCGGACAGCTTCGAGGCGAAGTAGTAGCGGATGTAATCCGGCTCCAGGTGGTCCAGGTAGGTCCGCGCCATGATGAAGGTCCCGCGGGACTTCGACATCTTCTTGCCGTCCACGGTCAGGAATCCGTGCACGAATACCGAGGTCGGCAGCCGATAGTCGGCCGCGTCCAGCATCGCCGGCCAGAACAGGGTGTGGAAGTAGACGATGTCCTTGCCGATGAAGTGATACAGCTCGGCGGTGGAGTCGGCCCCCCACCAGGCATCGAAGTCGAGCCCGCGTTCCGCGCACAACCGGGCGAAGCTGGCCATGTAGCCGATCGGCGCGTCGACCCAGACGTAGAAGTACTTGTCGTCCTCGCCCGGGATCTTGAACCCGAAATAGGGCGCGTCGCGCGAGATGTCCCAGTCCTGCAGGCCCTTGTCGAACCATTCCTGGAGTTTGTTGGCGACCTCGTCCTGGAGCCGCCCGCCGACCCAGTCCTGGAGGAATGCCTGGCGCTCGGACAGCTTGACGAAGTAGTGCTGCGATTTGCGCAGCACCGGCTTGGACCCGGACACCACCGAGTACGGTTCGATCAGCTCGGTCGGGTTGTAGGTGGCCGAGCAGTTCTCGCACGCGTCCCCGTACTGGTCGGCGGCGCCGCAGCGCGGGCACTTCCCCTTGATGAACCGGTCCGGCAGGAACATCTGCTTGTCGGTATCGAAGTACTGCTCGATCTCGCGCACCTCGATCAGATCCTTGCGCTTGAGTCCCGCGAAAATATCCTCGACCAGCTCGCGGTTTTCCTCCGAGTGGGTGGAATGGTAGTAATCGTAGGAAACGCCGAAATCGTTCAGATCCCGTTCGTGCTCCGTACGACTGGCCGCAATCAGCTCCTCGGGTTCGATCCCCTGCTTGGCCGCCTGGACCATGATCGGGGTGCCGTGGGCGTCGTCGGCGCAGACGGCATAGCACTCGTGCCCGCGCAGGCGGATCGCCCGCACCCAGATATCACACTGGATGTGTTCCACCATGTGGCCCAAATGGATCGAGCCGTTGGCGTAGGGCAGCGCGCAGGTGACCAGGATTTGTCGTTTCTCGCTCATGGCCCGGGTATTATTGCAGCGTACTTGCGCCAAAAACAGGCAGAACAGCAGATGGTGGACAAAGCCAGGGTCGAGGAGCTTCTTGCAACCTACGTCGACCCGTTGAGCGGAGAGGATCTGGTCGCGTCAAAGGCGCTCAAGGGCGTCGGCGTGGACGGCGCCAGGGTCGCGGTGGACGTGGTGCTGGGTTACCCGGCGGCCGGCATCGCCGATGC
>JBFJNB010000185.1:0-5844 GCA_041633655.1 Lysobacterales bacterium
ATGCCGCTGGTCGCGCCGGTCACCAGCGCGGTGCGGCCGTTCAAGGATTGCTCGATCTTCATTTTCACTGCTCCCAGTCCGCGCTCAGCCGGCGCGCGGCGATCCAGAACAACAGCGCTGCCAGCAGGTAGAACCCGGTCCCGGCCAGGATCGAGTAGCGCAGGCTGTCGTCGCCGTAGCGCTCGGTGAGCGCGTCCGACAGCGCACCGATGATCACGGTGCCGGCGCCGATCCCGATCAGGTTGTTGATGAACAGGAACACCGCCGAGGCGGTCGCGCGCATGTCCGGGCGCACCAGGTGCTGCATCGCCGAGATCACCGGTCCGAGCCAGACCAGGCCCAGCGCGGTCGGCACCAGCATCACGAAAAACGACACCACCAGGGTTGGCGACAGCACCCCGACCACGTAGAACGGGACCGTGGTCACGAACGCCGCCGCCGGGATCAGCGCGTAGGCCGACTTGCGCGCCTGCCCGAAGCGGTCCGCGAGCGAGCCCCCGACCCAGATCCCCACGAGCCCTCCGAGCAGCAGGATTGCGCCGTAGAACAGCGACGCCTCCAGCAGCGTGATCCCGTAGCTGCGCACGAAGAACGACGGCAGCCAGAAGAACATCCCGTATCCCATCATCGACGAACACGCCGCGCCGACCGACATGATCCAGAAGCTGGGCTTGGTGGACAGCTTGGCCGCGATGTCGGCGAACCGCGCCGGCCTGGCCGCGGCCGGGCGCGCATCCAGGCCGCCGCGCGCGGGCTCGGCGACGGTCAGCCGGAATATCGGCGCCAGCACGATGCCCGCAAGGCCCACCGCGAAGAACGCGAAGCGCCAGTCGATGTGGCTGGCGATGATCCCGCCGAACACGATCCCCAGGGCGCTGCCGATCGGGATCCCGAAGGAGTACACGCTCAGGGCCCGGGCGCGCTGCCGCGGCGGGAAGTAATCGGCGATCAGCGAATACGCCGGGGCCACGCCGCCGGCCTCCCCGACCCCGACGCCCAGGCGGGCCAGGAACAACTGCCAGAAATTCTGCGCCAGACCGCAGACGGCGGTCATCGCGCTCCAGACCGTCAGTGCCGCGGTCATGATCCAGGTGCGGCTCCAGCGGTCGGCCAGCAGCGCCACGGGAATCCCGAGCCCGGTATAGAACAGCGCGAACGCCAATCCCCCCATCAGCCCGAGCTGGGTGTCGGTCAGACCCAGGTCGGCCTTGATCGGGACCGCCAGGATCCCGACGATCTGGCGGTCGATGAAGTTGAAGGTGTAGACGACGACCAGGATGAACAGGACATACCCGCGCCTGGCCGTCGTCTCCATGCTGCTCAGAACCGGTACTCGACCGTCGCGGTGGCGGTGAACGGGTTACCGTAGAACGCCGTCACCGACCCTTCCAGTCCCAAGGTCGGGAAGAAGTAGCCGGCCACCTTGTACTCCTCGTCGGTCAGGTTCTTGCCGTGCAATCCGGCACGCCAGTGACCGGCGTCGTCCTCCCACACCAGGCTCAGATCCCACAGGGTGAAGGTGTCCTGGTCGAGGATCGGGTTCGGGGCCTCGTACTGGCTGCTCTCGTCGCGGTGGCTCAGCGTGTTGATCAGCGCCAGGCGCCCGGACTTGCCGAACAGCGCGAGCGGAAAGTCATACGTCAGCGTCGCGCTGGCGGTCGCATCGGGCGTGTTCTGGAACACCCGCTGATCCGCCACGTCCACTCCGAACGCGTCGATGAACTCGTTGTACTCGGCGTCGATCAGGCCCAGCGACCAGGCCAGACTCAGGTCGCTGCCGGCGATCCCCCAGTCCTGCGCCAGCAGCGCCAGACCCTCGAACTCGAGGCCGACGATGTCGGCGTCGGCCGCGTTCGAGGTGATCCCGATGAACGAGTCCACGACCCCGTCTGAGTCGGTGTCCACCCCGACCGAGCCGGGAATCTGCACGTCCTTGTAGTCGGCCAGGAACACCGCCACGCTGGTGCGAACCCGCCCGCCGGGGCTGGTCGCCTTCCAGCCGAGCTCGAAGCTTTCCACGGTTTCGGGCTGGAACAGCATGAACTCGAAGATGTCGGCCTGATCGATGTCACCGTCGCCGTCCAGGTCGGGCGCCGCGCTGGTCTGGCCGCGGGGGTCGAAGCTGCCGCCCTTGAAGCCCTCGCTGTAGGTGAAATAGAGGTTGTTGTTGTCGTTGGGCGCAAACGCGATCGAGGCGCGCGGGGTGAACTCGTTGAACTCCTCGCTGCCGTTGAAATCGGAAGTCGTCGCGATCGGCGTCGCGGTGCCCCCGAAGAAGCTCGAGGTGCCGCCGATCATGGTCTGGCGCAGCACCCGCGAGGTGCGCTCGTCGCTGGTGTAGCGCCCGCCCAGCGACAGGCTCCAGCGCTCGTTCAGCTCGTAGCTGAAATCGGCGAACACCGACCAGGTCTCGGTCTCGACGTCACCCAGCGTGAACGCGTTCAGACCCGGCAGCCCCAGCACGGCACCGGTGGTGGCCAGGATCACGTCGAACGCGGTGAACGCGCTCGCGTCGAGGTAGTATGCGCCGACCACGCCGCTCAGCCGGTCGTCCTGGTACAGCACCTGCAGCTCCTCGGAGAACTGGTCGTTTTCGTACACCACCGGCACGTCCAGGTCGGCCGCCGGCAGCGAGTCGAAGTCGATCGGGGAGAACGATTCGTCCTCGCGGTAGGACAGGATGTTCTTCACCGTGAACCGGTCGCTCGCGCGCCACTCGGCGCTGAGCGCCGCGCCCTTGGCCTCGACCTCCTGGACCGGGTTGTTCAGCCCCGCCCGGGTGTCGAACACGTCGTCGAGTACCGGCGCCCCGGACAGGTTGCCGATGGTCAGGCGATGGCCCTGCCGCGGATCGGAGTCGTCCTCGAGGTAGTCGGCGGTGAGCCGGAAGAACCAGTCTTCGGTCGGCCGCCACTCGGCGGTCCCGCGGAAGGCCCAGACGTCCTTGTTGTAGTTGTCCAGGCCCGACAGGTTCAGGTTGTCGCCGAACCCGTCGCGCGTGAGCCGGGCGATCGCGCCGCCGACCCGGAAGGTGTCCGTGAGCGCGGTCGAGCCGCTCAGCACCGCGTCGAGCTGACCGTGGGTGCCGACCGAGACGCGGATCTTGCCCTCGGGCTCCTCGCCCAGCGGCCGGGTCACGTACTTGATCGCGCCGCCGATCGTGTTACGCCCGTACAGCGTGCCCTGCGGGCCGCGCAGCACCTCGATCCGCTCCACGTCGTAGATGTCCAGGACCGCGGCCTGCGGCCGGTTCAGATAGACGTCGTCGATGTAGATCCCGACGCCTGCTTCGAAACCGGGCACCGGGTCCTGCTGTCCGACCCCGCGGATGAACGCGGTCAGCGTGGTGTTGGTGCCGCGCGAGACCTCCAGGGTCACGTTGGGCGTGGTCTGCGAGATCGCGACGATGTCGGCGGCGCCGATCTTTTCGAGCTGATCGCCGGCGTAGGCGGTGACCGAAATCGGCACGTCCTGCAGGCTCTCGGCGCGGCGGCGCGCGGTCACCACCACCTCTTCGACGTAGCCGCGCGCGCCCTCGTCGGCAGACGGGGTCTGGGCCGCGGCCACAAACGGGTACGGCGCGGCGATCAACACAGCGATCAGGACCGGGCGGAAGGTGGTTGTCATGGCTGTTCTCCTAAGTCGGCGAATTGTTCGATGATTCGGTTGAAGGTCTCGGGTTGTTCCAGGTGCGGGGCGTGGCCCGCCGCGACCCCTATCGTTCGCGCGCCGGGGATGGCCGCCGCCAGCGCGTGCGCCGCCGCGGGCCGGTACAACTGGCTGCGCTCGCCGTAGACGATCAGCGTCGGTACCGGCATGTCCGGCAGGAGACCGCGGTAGTCGGCCTCGACCATCGCCGCCCACAGGAGCGCCATCGACTCGGGGTCGTTGCCGACGGCCAGCGCGCGGGCGTGCTCGGTCAGCTCCGAAGCGCTGTCGCGCGCGAAAATCCGCGGCACGAACACCCGGGTGTAGGCCGGCCAATCCTGGCGCATCCGGGCGATGCTGGCGGCATACACGCTCGCATCGCTGCCCGCGCGCAGCCCCAGGTTCCAGCTCGAGTCGTTCAGGATCCGGGGCACCATATCGACCACGACCAGCGCGCCAACCCGCTCGGGCGACCGCGCCAGCGCCTCCCAGCACACCATCGCCCCGAGCGACCAGCCGATCAGGACCACCTGGTCGAGGTTCAGCGCCGCCAGCAGCTCGGCCAGGTCGCCGCCAAGCGTGCCCAGCCCCTGCCCTTCGGCGAGCGGCGACGAGCCGCCGTGGCCGCGCAGATCGAAGCTGACCACCCGGAACCGCTGCGGCATCTCGCGGTGCTGCTGCTCGAACGCGGCCCCGCCCATGCCCCAGCCGTGGACGAACACCAGCGGGCGTCCCGCGCCGGTGGCGCGGTACCTGAGTCGCGCCCCGTCGGCAAGTTCCAAGTCGGCGGTCGTATTCACCGGTATGATTGACCCGCGGTCTTGCGATAGCGCGCCAAGTATGCAAAATTATGAAACATGAATCAAGTTTCAAATTCGGATAAGATCCCGAAGACCGCGCGCGGCAAGCGCACCCGCGAGAAGCTGTTGCAGGCGGCCGAGATCGAGTTCGGCGAGCGCGGTTTCCACGACGCCGCAATCAGCGGCATCACCGCCCGTGCGGGGGTCGCGCTGGGGACCTTCTACGTCTACTTCGACAGCAAGCAGGAGATCTTCCGGGCGCTGGTTTCCTACATGGGCCACCTGACTCGGGCCTGGATCGCGCAGCGGGTGGCCGCGGCACCCGACCGGCTGAGCGCCGAGCGGCTCGGGCTGGAGGCGTTCATCGAATTCGTGCGCAAACACCGCAACCTGTACAAGATCGTGTCCGAGGCCGAGTTCGTCGCCGAGGACGCGTTCCGCAGCTACTACCGGGTGTTCGCCGACGCCTACCGCGAGAACCTCGAACAGGCGGCCGGGCACGGCGACATCCGCTCGGGCGACTTCGAGGTCTGGGCCTGGACCCTGATCGGAATGAACGTGTTCCTGGGCATGCGCTACGCGGTCTGGGACGAGTCCCGTTCCGCGGCCGAGATCGGCGCCGCGGTGGCCGACCTGATCGGGCGCGGCCTGATCGACCGTTGACGGCACGCCGATGAGCTTCGACCTGTTCGACCTGACCGCCAAGCGCGCGATCCTGAGCCCGGACGCGGTGGCATTCGAGGACCTGAACTCCGGCGCGAGGGTCGGCTACGCCGAACTCGACGCCCGTTCGGCGCGGGCCGCGGGGCTGATGGGTGAATTCGGTATCCGCGCCGGCGACCGGGTCGCGCTGCTGTGCCGCAACCGGATCGAGTTCTTCGAGCTTTTGTTCGGCTGCGCCAAGCTCGGCGCCGTTCTGGTCCCGCTGAACTGGCGCATGCCGGCGCCGGAGCTCGAGCCGCTGATCGCCGACTGCACCCCGGGGCTGTTGATCCACGGGCACGAGGACGCCGACGCCGCGGTGGCGCTCACCGGCGCGTCGCTGCCGGTACTGGATCTCGACGACTCCGGCGCAGCGGGCTACGCCGCCCGGCGGGATCGCGCGCGCGCACATCCGGGCCGGGAGCGCTGGCCCCAGGACGAGACCTGGTACCTGCTGTACACGTCCGGGACCACCGGGCAGCCCAAGGGGGTGATTCAGACCTACGGGATGGCGCTGGCCAACTACGTCAACATCGCCCAGGCCATGGGCCTGCGTGCCGACGACACGACCCTGTGCTTTCTGCCGCTGTTCCATACCGGCGGGATCAACCTCACCACGCTTCCGGCGCTGATCATGGGCGCCCAGGTCCTGGTCACGCCCGGATTCGATCTGGAAGCGACGATCGACCTGCTC
>JBFJNB010000186.1:0-5759 GCA_041633655.1 Lysobacterales bacterium
CACGTCGTCGTCCTCGAACATCTGACCCCGGAGCTGATCCGGCGCCCGGAGTTCCTGATTCACCCCAACGGCTGCACCGGCGTCGACGAGGTCTGCGGGATCATCCCGGAAGCGGCCTCGGTCGCGGCTCGGATGGCGGCGCTGTTCGGGCCCGGCGCCGTCGCGACGACCGATGCCGGCGTGCGGATCACGCTGCCGACCCGGCAGCGGGTCGAGCTGCTGCTGCCGGGGCCCTACCGCAAGCGGTTCGGCGCCAACGGCGAGTTCACCGACGCGACGGTGCCGCGCCTCGGGGCGATGACGCTACGGGTCGAGGACCTGGCGCGCACCGGCGACGTGCTCGACGGCAACGGCGTGCGGGTGACCGAATCCGATCGTGGCAGGCTACGCGTAGGGCCGGCGGAGGGCTTGGGCACGATCATCGAGTTCACTGCGTCCGGGGCGGGCTGACGATGGAAGCCCCGTTTGTCCGCGGCCGCCCTAGTCCACACCCGGATTCGCTGTGGGCCGCGATTTCCGGCGACGACGAGCGCGGATCACGGCTGCGGGGCGACCGGCGCGCCGACGTCGGCATCGTCGGTGGCGGATTCCTGGGGCTGTCCACCGCGCTCGAGCTCGCCGGCTCCGGCGCGCGGGTCGCGCTACTCGAGGCCGCGCGGGTCGGCTGGGGCGCGTCCGGTCGCAACAACGGGCAGATCATCGCCGGACTGAAACGCGACCCGGACGAGGTCCGGCGGCTTCTCGGCGCCGAGCCCGCGGCGCGCCTGCTGCAATTCGCCGGCACCGCGCCCGACCGGGTATTCGAGCTGATCGAGCGCCATCGCATCCGCTGCGACGCGGTGCGCAAGGGCTGGATCCAGGCGGTTCATTCGCGCCGGGCGCTGCCACTGATCGAGCGCCGGGTAAAGGCCTGGCAGGACCTCGGCACCGCGGTCGCGCTGATACCCGGCGACGCCGTAGCCGCGCGCCTGGGCACCGAGTTCTACCCGGCGGCCTGGTACGACCCGCGCGGCGGCGCGGTGAATCCGCTGGCGCTGGTGCGCGGCCTGGCGGCGGCGGCTCGCGCCGTCGGCGCGGAGATCTTCGAGGACTCGCCGGCGATCGGGGTCGAGCGCAGCGGCGGTGGCTGGCGCATCGCGACCCCGGGAGGAGAGGTTCACTGCGACCACGCGCTCCTGTGCGTCAACGCCTACGGGGCCGGCCTGCTGCAGCCGGGCCGGGGCGCGGTAATTCCGCTGCGCACCGCGCAGGTCGCCTCGGCCCCGCTGGTGCGCGACCCGGTCGGGGCGATCCTGCCCGGCGGCGAGGCCGCGTCCGACACGCTCCGGCTGCTGACCTCGTTTCGGATCACGCCTGATCGCCGCCTGATCATGGGCGGTGCGAGCGCGACCGCCGGCGCCCACAGCGCGCGCCTGGCCCGGCGACTGCACACCGCTGCGGCCGATCGCTTCCCGGCGCTCGGACGGATCCCGTGGCGCTTCGCGTGGAGCGGCTACCTGGCTCTGACCGCGGATCACCTGCCTTCGATCCAGCGCATCGCGCCGGGGTTGTATACGGCTAGCGCGTGCAATGGCCGCGGCATCGCACTTTCAGTGGCTTGTGGCGAGGCATTGGCGGTCTTGCTGGGAGGCGGCCGGGAGGACGACTGTCCGGTCCCGATCCGGTCGTTTCGGGCCCAGCACTCGTTCCGTCTGCGGCATCCGGGCGTTGCGCTGGCGGTGCTCGCGAAACGAGTGCTCGACGCCATCGACCGCGCACTGGGCGCCGGGTAGCGCGCCACCGCGCCAGCTAAGCTTGTTACAATGCCCTTGCGACGAGCGACGGGAAGGTACCGAGTTGTGAGCGGAGTCGCCTTTCGATGCGCGAATGGCCGCAGTGGCTCGGCCGAGTTCGCTCTAGCCTGGCGTGAGCATCCAGCGCCGGAGCGCGCCTCACTTTGATCCATGAAAATCGTCCGCGCCGACTCAAACCACCTGGATCTGCTGGCGCCGTTGTTCACGGCCTACCGGCAGTTCTACCGCGAACGGCCCGCCCCGGGCGCGGAACAAGGTTACCTGAGCGAGCGATTCGCCAACGACGAGGCGTTGGCGTTCCTGGCGCTCGACCCCGACGACCGCGACAACGCCATCGGCTTCGTGCTGCTATATCCGACGTTCGACTCGGTGTCGCTGATCGCCACCTGGACCCTGCACGACCTGTACGTCGATGAGGACTATCGCCGTCAGGGGTTCGCCCGCGCGCTGATGCAGCGGGCCGCCGCGTTCTGCCGCCGGTCCGGTGCCGGGCGCATCGATCTGGCCACCGCGATCACCAACACGGTCGCCCAGCCGCTGTACGAGTCCCTTGGCTACGAGCGCGACCGCGAATTCTACCGCTACTCGCTGGCCCTGGACGACGGCTAGCGAAGAGGCAAGGGAGTGCGGCCGCGGAATCAACCCGGGGGATCAGACACAGACCGGCTCGCGATCGCGAGGCTTGACACGGAGGCCTATATTTCCTACATTCGTTAAAGTAGTTTATCGAGACCCCGGATGGCCAAGGGCGAACGCCTGGGAGAATTTGAAGAGCTGATCCTGCTGTGCGTTTGCAGCCTGGGTGAGCAAGCGTACGCGGTTCGCATTCAGCAGCGCCTGGAGGCTGACGCACGGCGGTCCGCGGCACTGGGCGCGATCTACGCGGCGCTCGATCGGATGGAACGGAAACGATTTGTTCGGTCGTGGCTAGGTGGCCCGACAGTCGAACGCGGCGGTCGTCGCAAACGTTTCTACGCCGTGACCGGGCAGGGTCGTAGGGCAATCGAACAGCTCCGGGAGACGCGGGCGCTTCTTTGGAGCCGGATCGACCCGAGCCCGGCCGGAGTCGGGTCGTGACCGCCGCGGTGCGGCTCGCATTGCGATTGGTGAGGCGAGCCTGTCGGCGTGCCCGGATGGAGGAGATTGAAGGGGATCTGCTGGAACTGCACGCGCGACGACGGGCCAGTCGGGGTCTGGTCGGCGCCGAGCGAGCCGTGTTGTGGGAAGCGCTCCGTTGCATCATTGGGCGTCCGTCAGACGCTGTCTTGCGGCGCCTTTGGTTCCTCGGCCTCATCCTGACCGGGGGTGGCGCCGGAATCTTGTACGTCATATTGCTGGGATCGGTTCAGCCGGATCACATCGGCTGGCCACTGGTGGTTGCGGGGTGCGTGCTGGAACTCGGATTCTGGGGTCTGCTGTTGCCCTCCCGCTGTCGATGCACAATCCCGTAAGTGATGAACCCTGCCGGACCTGATGAGGCCGTTGGTAGGTCTTTCGTGCGGGCCTACACGCTTGCGTTGTTTGTCGTCGCCTTGCTTGCGGCGATGGTCGCATGGATCGAGGTCGGTGTGATCGATGAGTTGGAGGCGGAGGGGAGAGCCCTATGGGTTGTCGTGGTTCGAGTCGATCAGGTTATTGCGCTGGTGCTATCGCCGCTGAGCCTGTTGACCGTCTTCGCGCGGTTGAGGGGCTGGCCCGTCGCGTACTCGCTGACTCGAATCGTCAGCATTGCCCTGGCCATCGTCGTCCCTATCGGTACCGCGCTATTCGTCTACTGGTTATTCTGGGTGCGTAAGCAAGAAACGCGGGTCGGCCGAGGTTGAGAAACGTCTTCGCGCGACGCGCGAAGTGCGTCGAGGGATCCTCGGTGGCCGTTGCCTCGCTATTTGCGTTAATCCCCTACCGATGAACCCGCGTGGCGGCTGGTTCTGGCATAATAGCGGCATGCCATCTGCGGATGGCAGCTTATGAAACGAAGTCTCATCGGGCTGGCGTTGCTGGCCGCACTGGCGCCCGAGCTTTGCGCCGCGGTCGCTATGTGGGGCTGCGCACCCGCCGGCCAACGCCGCAACGCGGTCGTCCTCGTCGACCGCGGTGCGGGCAGCTACGTCAAGTTCGGCGCCCAGCGGGTCAGCGCGCAACTCACGACCAAGGGTGCCGAGCAGCGCT
Source organism: Lysobacterales bacterium (assembly GCA_041633655.1). Taxonomy (GTDB): domain Bacteria; phylum Pseudomonadota; class Gammaproteobacteria; order Xanthomonadales; family SZUA-38; genus JBFGYD01. Next base: position 3,963 of record JBFJNB010000186.1, read on the forward strand.
GGGCCTGGGGCGCCAACTCGGTGGTCCTCATCGACGAGAAAACCGCCCGCTACTACGAAGGCGAAGCCGTCAAAGGCGAGTTCAAGTGCCGGCGCCTCGGTGGCGAATAGCGGCCGATAATCCGGTCGCTATTCGATCAATCGCAATTCAACGCCAGGTCGAGGATCGCCGCGCAGGCGACCAGATCGGGCGCAACCTTGGTCCCGCCCAGCTCGCAGCGGCTGTTGCCCGGATCATTGGCGTCGATGGTGACGAAGAAATCTCCGTTTGGCTGCGAGGACCATGATGTCACCGGTGGAGCGCGGTTATAGGCGCACGAGGTCTCGGAAGACTGCAGCACCTCTTCCAGGGTGTAGCATGCGCAGCCGGAAAACGACGGCCCCGGGGGACCTTCGGGGCCGGGTGGGCCCTGGGCGCCGTCGGCTCCGGGCGGTCCCTCCGGCCCGGGCGGCCCCTCCGGACCGGGCGGTCCCTGGGCGCCGTCGGCACCATCGGCGCCTGGCGGTCCCGGCGGCCCCTGCGGGCCGGTTGGTCCGGGCGGCCCCGGTGGGCCCTGACCACCGGCCGCGCCGATGGTCAGGTCGTATTCGTCGTTCTGACTCTGGCCGTTGCCGCGCGAGACCACGAGCAGGTAATCGCCGTCCGGAGGCAGCCCGGCGGGGAAGAAGTCGCAGGTAATGGTCTGCGGCGCCGCTGCCAGGTTCGCCGTGCACAGGCTGGTGATGTCACCGATGTTTCCGGCATCGCCGAGGGTAACCCGCAGCGCGCCGCCGAAGTTCAGGAATTCACCGGTGATCGTGATCGTCTGGAGCGCGCTGTCGACCGCCACCTCGGTGATGTTCAGGTGCCCCCCGGGCAAGTTGCTTCCCGGCTTGACCTTCGCCATCGCTGGCTGGGCGATGACCAGGGCTGACAGCACCAGTGCGAACGTCGTTCGTATCATGATTTCTCCCTCCGGCGTTTACTGGGAACCGAATTCCCGGACGCGGCCGCGCGGATCGCGCCGGACCATTCTATCGGAGCCTCGACCAGAGTCCAGCCGACGGTTTCGATGATAGGTAATTGCCGAAATCCGCTGCGGGTTTCCCCGGAATGTTAGATATCATGGGCCACGCTTAAATAGCGCGGGCGTGAATCACGGTCGGACGAGCCGCGCGCGCGCTTGGCCCGGCAACGAATCAGAGAATCCTCATCCATGGACGCGAGTCAATACTACAACGACCGGGTCGTGCGCCAGTTCGCGCTGATGACGGTGGTCTGGGGCATCGTCGGCATGGCCGTCGGCGTACTGATTGCCGCGCAGCTCTACTGGCCGGCGCTCAACTTCGATTGGCCATGGTTCTCGTACGGGCGGTTGCGCCCGCTGCACACGAACGCGGCGATTTTCGCCTTTGGCGGCTCGGCGCTGATCGGCACCTCGCTGCACGTGGTCCAGCGCACCTGCCATGTCCGTCTGTTCTCCGACGGGCTCGCGGGTTTCGTGTTCTGGGGCTGGCAGGCGGTCATCGTGCTGGCGGCGGTGACCCTGCCGCTGGGGCTGACCCAGAGCAAGGAGTACGCGGAGCTGATCTGGCCGATCGACGTGCTGATCACCATCGTCTGGGTCGCTTACGCGGTGCTGTATTTCGGCACCATCGCCAGGCGCCGGGTGAAGCACATCTACGTCGCCAACTGGTTCTACGGCGCCTTCATCATCACCGTGGCGCTGCTGCACGTCGTCAACAGTCTGGCGATTCCGACCTCGCTGACGCATTCCTATCCCCTTTACGCCGGGGTCGTCGACGCGATGGTGCAGTG
>JBFJNB010000187.1:0-5759 GCA_041633655.1 Lysobacterales bacterium
CTCCTCAGCCGCACCTCGTTCGGGATCAGCCGCGGCGAGCTGGAAATCGCGCAGTTGCTGGGCTACGACGGATACCTCGACTATCAGCTCGACTACCAGGCCATCGATGACGCCTGGCTGGAGGATGTGCTGGCGGAGCTGTTCCCATCGCTGGCGATGGGCTACCAGGAGATCTTCCAGGCGGTCGAATCCGACCAGGAATTCAACCCGGCACCGGAGCTGATCGTGGCCACAATGGCGCGCCAGTTGTTCTCACCGCGCCAGCTGTTCGAGGTCATGACCGAATTCTGGACCAACCACTTCAACGTGTTCATCTTCGATGGTCCGGTGCAGTACCTGAAAACCGGTGACGACCGCGACAACATACGCCCCCACGCGCTGGGCCGGTTCCGGGACCTGCTGTATGCCAACGCCCGCAGCCCCGCGATGCTGATCTATCTGGATAATTTCTCCAACACCAAATTCGGGCCCAACGAGAACTATGCCCGGGAGCTGATGGAGCTGCACACGCTGGGGGTCGACGGCGGCTACACCGAGACCGACGTCAAGGAAGTCGCGCGCTGCTTCACCGGCTGGACCATCGATCCGCGCACCGAGCAGTTGTTCGCGTTCAATCCGCTGGAGCACGACACCGGGGAGAAGACCGTGCTGGGGCAGACGATTCCGGCCGGGCAGGGGATCGAAGACGGCGAACAGGTGCTGGAGATCCTGCTCGCGCACCCGTCCACGGCCCGGTTCCTGGCGACCAAGCTGGCCCGGCGGTTCATCGCCGACGACCCGCCGGCGAGCGTGATCGACGAGGTCGCGGATGCCTATGCGGCCTCCGACGGCGACGTCCGCTTCATGCTCGAGGTGCTGCTTGGCTCGGATGAGTTTCTGGCCGCTCCCGAGCAGAAGTTCAAGCGCCCCGCGGAGTTCGTCGGTTCCGTGGTGCGCACGCTGGAGCCGGTGTCCGAGGGAGATTATTTCGGGGTCGTGTTCCGGCAGTTGGAGGGCCTGGGCCAGATTCCGTTCTTCGAGGAGGAACCGACCGGCTACGGCGACACGATCGACCACTGGCTCAACTCGAACGCGCTGCTGGGCCGCTGGAACCTCGGCTTCGGGGTGGCCTTCGGCGACGTTCCGGTTGGCAGCCGGGCGGCGTTCGACGATCGGGAGCCGGACGCAGAGCGGGTCATGGCCGACTTCATCCAGCTTCCGATTTTCGAGCTGCTGGACGAGGCGCGTACCCCGGCGGAGATCGTGGACCGGCTGGTCGAGCGCGTGCTCTACCGCCCGCTGACCCGGGACGAGCGCGATACCCTGATCGAGCACGCCGCTGCCGGCCGGCCGGGGAGCGCGCCGCTCGAGCTCGGCGACGCGGTGTCCGCGGCGCGTTCGGCGCTGGCGGCGCTTCTGGCGTCGCATCATTTTCAGATGCGGTAATGGCATTAGGAACCATGAATCGAAGAGATTTCATCAAACTCTCGGGTGCCGCCGGCCTGCCGCTGATCGCGCCGCGGCTGGTGTTCGGCGGGCGCAAGGGCACCGGCGCCAACGTGCTGGTGTGCGTGTTTCAGCGTGGCGGCGCCGATGGCCTGAACCTGGTCGTTCCGTACGCCGAAGCGGCGTATTACTCGGCCCGACCGGAAATTGCCGTAAGGGCCCCCGGCAGTTCCGGCGGGGCGCTCGACCTGGATGGTTTCTTCGGGCTGCACCCGCGCCTGGGCGCGCTGGAGCCCCTGTTCCATGAGGGTTCGCTGGCGTTCGTGCACGCGGCCGGATCGCCGAACGATTCGCGCTCCCATTTCGACGCCCAGGATTTCATGGAAAAGGGGTTCCTCGGCAAGGGGGTCGTGTTCGACGGGTGGCTCAATCGGCACCTGCAACAGGCTGGAGCGGGCGGCGGCTCCCCGTTTCGCGCGGTCGGCTTCGGCCAGTCGCTGCAGTTGTCGTTACAGGGGCCGGTACCCGCGGTGGGGCTGGCGCAGCTCGATGATTTCGACCTGGTGACCCCGCCCGCGGCGCGCGCGGCAGTGGAAACGACGCTGCTTGGACTCTACGACGGCAGTGGGGCGATCGATGCGGTCGCCACCGGCGTCATCGAGTCGGTGAATCTGCTCAAGGAAGCCGAGGTCGACCAGATTCCGGTCGAAAATGGGGCGGTCTATCCGCAAACCACCTTCGGCAGCCGCCTGGCCCAGCTCGCGCAGTTGATCAAGGCCGACGTGGGCCTGGAGATCGCCGCGGTCGACATCGGCGGGTGGGATCACCACGACCAGGAAAACAACGTGCTGGGCGATCTGTGCGCGGATTTCGGCGATTCACTGGCGGCGTTCCACACCGATCTGGGCACTCGCATGGAGCGGGTCACGGTGGTCGCGATGACCGAATTCGGCCGCCGTCTGGCGGAAAACGGCTCCGCCGGCACCGACCATGGTCACGGCGGGGTGATGCTCGCGCTCGGCGGCGGAGTCAACGGCGGGCGGGTCCATGGCGACTGGCCCGGACTCTCGCCCCAGGACCTGAACCGCGGCGACCTGGAAGTCACGACCGACTTCCGCAGCGTGCTCACCGAAGTCCTCGAAAAGCGCCTGAACAACCCGGCGGCGGGCGGCATCTTCCCCGAATTCGAAGGCCCCACCGACCTCGGCCTGTTCTCACCAAGCTAGCCCAAGTGCCCGGGTGCGGACCCGAGCGAAATCAAAGAAGTCCCGCGGCTGCGGGACGAGGTGGTATTCGGTGAAGCCGAAGACTAGCGCTGCCGCGCCTTGAACCGCCGATTGGTCTTGCAGATCACGAACAGCTTGCCGCGCCGCCGGACGACCTTGCAGTCGCGGTGCCGCTGCTTGGCCGACTTGAGCGAAGAGAGAACTTTCATGGCGGCGCTCCGATTGAAATGGCACACTAAAGCCGCCCATTATAAGCCGCAATGGTGTCGTGCCACAAGCCGCCCTGTTAACCCTCGCGCTGTTGCTGGAAGCTCCGCTGGCTGAGCCGGCGGTCGTGGTGGTCTTCGTCCCGGGCACCACCGGAACGATCATGCGCGACGTCGACAGCGGTCGTGTCCACTGGGGCAACGCGCGCAGCCTGTTCTTCCCGCGGGATCGGGGCCGCAAGCTGGCTCTGCCGCTCCGGTTCGCCGACGCCGGCATGAATCTGAAGCCTGACGGTCCGATCGAGGCGATCCGGATCGGGCCCTACGTGAAGCCGATCTACGCCCCGCTGCTGGCGGCGATGGGAAAAGGCGGGTATCGGATCGGACGGCTGGACGCACCGGGTCCGGCCGACACGTTCTTTGTCTTCGGCTACGACTGGCGGCTAGACAACGTCGCCAACGCGCGCCGGCTGGCCGAGCGGCTCGAAGCGGTCCGGCGCGCAGCCGGGGACGAGACGTTGCGGGTCAGCCTGATCGCGCAGAGCAGCGGCGCCCACCTGGCCCGGTACCTGGTCAAGTACGGTGGTGCGAGCCTGGCCGAGGCCGAACGCGGGGTCGCCCGCCCGCCGGCCGGCATCGAATTCGAACGGCTGATCCTGGTCGGCACCGCCAATGGCGGCGCATTGCGGGTGCTGCGGGACTTCAACCGGGGTCGCCGCTACGTGCTTTTTGGGCGGCGCTTCGCGCCCGAGGTCCTGTTCACGTTCCGCTCGCTGTATCAGGACCTGCCGGTGTATACCGACGACCTGTTCGTCGACGAGGCCGGAGGCAAGCTGGAGGTCGACCTGTTCGACCCGGAGACCTGGCGCCGCTATCAATGGTCGATCTACGCGCCACCGGTTGCGCGGCGGCTGGCGCGCTCCGATCCGGGCCAGTCCGTCGCCCGGAACGACTACCTGCGCGAGCGCCTGGCCGAGGCGCGCCGCTTTCACCGCCTGCTGCAAGCCGACGCGCCCGGCTTCGGCGCGACCCGCTACTACTCGCTGCAGAACGTGTCCGATTCGACCCCGGCCCGGGCGCTGCTGGAGCGACGCGAAGGGCGCTGGCGCACGTCATTCAGTGGCGATCGCGCGATTCAGCGCAATCCCCGTCTGCGAGCGCTCGTCAGCACCCCGGGCGACGGCCACGCGGTGCTGGCCAGCCAGCAGTGGCTGTCGCCGCAGGAACGCGCAACGCTGGCCGCAAGGGCGGACTTCGACGGCGGTCATTTCGAGCTGATCGTCAACCCGGACGCGATCGCGCGATTGCTCGAATACCTGCGCGAGCCGTAGCCCGTTCGATCGGTCATAATCGCGACCCATGGAAATCCATCGGATTGCCGCATTCACCGACGGTGCCGGGGGTGGCAACCCGGCCGGGGTTGCGCTGAGCGAGGCGCTCCCCGCGGACCCGGAGATGCTTCGGATCGCCGCCGAGATCGGTTACTCGGAGACCGCGTTCGTCAGTCCGGAGGCTGGCGGCTTTCGGGTGCGCTACTTCGCGCCCGAGGCGGAAGTTTCGTTTTGCGGCCACGCGACGATCGCGAGCGCGGCGCTGCTCGGGCAGCGCCACGGCCCGCGCCACTTTCGCTTCGAGCTCAACGACGCGAGCATCGAGGTCGAGGCGCGGGAGCGATCCAACGGGGTGTGGGAGGCGGCGTTTCGGTCGCCGGCAACGCGCTCGCGACCGGCATCGGAGGAGCTGATCGCCGAGGTGCTGGGCGCGTTCGGGCTGACGGCCGCCGACCTCGAGCCCTCACTGCCGATCGCTCTGGCCTCGGCCGGGGCCAACCATCTGCTGATCGCGCTGAGAACCCGCGCCGCGCTCGCCGCGATGCGCTACCCGTTCGAGCCGATCCGCGCGCTGATGACGGCCCAGAACATCACGACGATCTGCCTGATCTGGCGGGAATCGGTGGGCCGGTACCACGCCCGCAACGCGTTCGCCTTCGGCGGGGTCTACGAGGACCCGGCGACCGGCGCGGCGGCCGCGGCCTTCGGCGGCTATCTGCGGGATCTGGGTCTGACCGACCCCGGCCGGATCGAGATCCTGCAGGGCCACGACATGGGTCAACCCTGCCGACTGGTGATCGAGCTGGACGGTGAGCCGGGGGCCGGCGTGCGCGTGGGCGGCGGCACCCGTACGCTGGCACCGGCCGAAAAAATCGGGCCAGGTTCAATTTCCTCACAATCTGAAAAAATCCGATCGAATCATCCAGGAAATTGAACTTGGCCCGATTTGTTCTCGTTCAGCCCTCGCCGCGATTCAGCCGGTTCTCGATCAGCCCCTCGACGACGGCCGGGTCGGCCAGGGTCGAGGTGTCGCCCAGCTCCGCGTAGTCGTCGGCCGCGATCTTGCGCAGGATCCGACGCATGATTTTGCCCGAGCGGGTCTTGGGAAGCCCCGGCGCCCACTGGATCAGGTCCGGGCTTGCGATCGGGCCGATTTCCTTGCGGACCCAGGTGCGCAGTTCCGCCTTGAGTTCGTCGGTCGGCTCGACCCCGGAGATCAGGGTCACGTAAACGTAGATTCCCTGGCCCTTGATCGGGTGGGGGTAGCCGACCACTGCCGCCTCGGCGACCGCCGGGTGCGACACCAGCGCGCTCTCGACCTCGGCGGTGCCCATCCGGTGGCCGGACACGTTGAGGACGTCGTCGACCCGCCCGGTGATCCAGTAGTAACCGTCCTCGTCACGGCGCGCGCCGTCGCCGGTGAAATAGACCCCATCGAAGGTCACGAAGTAGGTTTGGCGAAACCTGTCCGGATCGCCGTAGACGCCGCGCATAAGTCCGGGCCAGGGCCGTTTGATGCACAAGGCGCCGTTCGCCACGCCTTCGAGCGGGGTCCCCTTCTCCGGGTCCAC
>JBFJNB010000188.1:0-5748 GCA_041633655.1 Lysobacterales bacterium
GAACACCGCGGCAACGTCGTTGTAGCCCTGCACGTCGGCCTTCTGGGCGAAATAAAGATAACGCCGGTTGGCCTGCGATTCGCCGGCAAAAGCGTTCTTGAGGTTTTCTTCAGTCTTCGAACCTTTGAGTTCCATCTTTGATCTCCCGAATTGACTTTTGCCCGGCGGGCGGCAGGCCCTACCGGGCCGGTAGAATTGACCTGCTCAAGTCTACGGCAAGCTGCGACCGGGGCGAAATTGACCGTTGCTATGGGCTCGATAGCCCGCGGCTATTTTGCCGGCACGGCGCGCAGATAACCGCGGCCCCCGGTGATGCGCAGCATGCCGTCGCCGTCGACGCTCATTTTCTGGGCCGCCCCGAGGATCTCGAACACCCGTCGCTCCTGCGCCATCAGCGGTTCCGGGCACAGCATCTTGGTCGCGCCGACCGAGCCCATCGCCATCTGCTCCGGCGAGCCTTCGAAATCGACCGCGAAACGGTTGCACCCGCTGCTGCCGGAGATGCGCGAGGCATTGAGGTCGACCTCGATCCAGCCCTCGGCCGGCTCGAGCGCCGGCTGGCCGTCGATCTCCAGGAGCTGCCAGCGGCCGGCATCCAGCGCCGGGCCCGGCGCCGGCGGGGTGCCCCGATCCGTGCCGTCCATCGAACAGCCCGCCAACAAAACCGCGATCAGTAACGTGCGCATCGTCGCCCTCCGTGTCCTCTCTTGTGTCCTGTTTATCCTGGCGGCCAGCCAAGGGCGCGCCCGGCGAGAAAATGCAGGTGAATGTGGAAAATTGTCTGCCCCGCGCCGCGATTGCAGTTCATCACCACCCGGTAGCCTTCCTCGGCGACCCCCTGCTCGCGCGCGTAGCTGGCGGCAGCGAGAAACAACTGGCCGACCAGCTCGGCATGCTCGGGCGCCAGGTCGTTGATCGTGCGAACATGGGTTTTGGGCACGAACAAAACGTGGTGCGGCGCCTGCGGGTTGAGATCGCGAAACCCGATCACCTGGTCGGTTTCGTAGACGATGTCGGCCGGAATCTTGCGCTCGATAATGTCCAGGAAGAGAGTTTCTGACATCATGACACCCTTAGTCGCGGACCCTCTGGCGCCCCGCGAACGCGTGCGCCAGGGTCGAAGAGTCAATGTACTCCAATTCGCTGCCGAGCGGGACGCCATGGGCGATCCGGCTCGCGCCGACACCGGCGGCGGCCGCCATCTCGCTCAAGTAGCGGGCCGTGGCCTCGCCCTCGACGGTCAGGTTGGTGGCGATGATCAGCTCCTCGATCGGCTCCTCGCCCAGGCGCTGCTGAAGCTCGCTCAAGCCCAGCTCGTCGGGACCGATACCATCCAGCGGTGACAGCCTTCCCATCAGCACGAAATAGGTCCCGCGAAAGCCGGTCGAGGCCTCGATCGCGGTCGCGTCGATGGGATTCTCGACCGCGCACAACACGCTCTGGTCGCGCCCGGAATCGGCGCAGATCGCACACAGGTCCGCCTCGCTCAGCGTGCGACAGCGCTTGCAGTGGCCGATTCGCGCCATCGCCTCGGCCAGCACCTCACCCAGCCGGCGCCCCCCCTCTCGGTCCCGCTCGAGCAGGTGGAACGCCGCCCGCTGGGCCGACTTCGGGCCCACTCCGGGCAGGCAGCGCAGCGCCGTAATCAGCTCGTCCAGCAGCCGCGAGTGGCTCATCGGCTAGGGCCTGCCAGCACGGTGTCGGTGGGTCGTTAAAACGGCAGCTTCAGCCCGCCGGGCAGTTGCAGCCCGCCGGCCAGCCCGCCGAGGCGCTGCTGCACCAGCTCGTTAACCTTGTTGATCGCATCGTTGACCGCCGCGGCCACCAGGTCCTCGGCCATTTCCGGGTCCTGCGACAGGAGTTCCCGATCGATCGCAACCCGGCGCACCTCGTGACGGCCGGTCATCGTGACCGTGACCATGCCCCCGCCGGCCTCGCCGACGACCTGTTCCTGAGCGAGGTTTTCCTGCGCCTTCTTGAGGTCTTCCTGCATCCGCTGGGCTTGTTGCATCAGACCTGCGAGCGGTCCTTTCATCTCGTTCTCCGGTAATCAAGTCAGGTTGGTGGATCGTCGGTGGGTTCAATCGATTCGACCACCAGCTCGGCGCCGAATTCCGCCTTCAGGGTCTGGATCGCCGGATCGCTCTCCAGCGCCGCGCTGGCACGTTTGACCCGCTCGTCCTGGGAGCGCACCTGCGCCTGCGCCGGGCTTTCCTCGGTCGGCTTCCCCCGGGTGAAGTGCACCTGTGCGTCCTGACCGTAGAGTCGGGTCAGCGCCGCGGCGACCTTGCGCTCGGCGGCCGGGGTGCGCAGGTGGTCGAGCTTGGGGTCGAGCACCAGCGCATAGCGTCCCTCGCCTTCGCGCTTGAGCGTGCTGTGCGTGGCCAGTACCGCGGCGGTACCGTTGAGCCCCAGCCGGGCGATCAGCTCGGCCCACTCGGGGTTCGCCGGCGCCGCCGGGGTACCGCCGTTGCCGGCTTGCGCCGCCATCGACTCCGCGTCCGCCGGCGAGGTCGCGGCCGGTGGTGCCGCCACCGTCGGCACCGGGCGCAGCCGCGGGCGATCGGCGGAAGACCCCGCCGCGCCCGCGCGGGCGGCCGGCTTCGGATCGGTCGGATCGTCGGCCGGCTTCGAACGCGGTTCCTTGCCGGTTCCGCCGCTCGCCGGCGGCGCGCCGGCGTCGGGCACCGGCGCCGGCCGAAACGCCAGCATCCGCAGTAGCGTCATCTCGAACCCGGTCCGGTGGTCGGGCGCGAGGTCCAGTTCGGCGCGCCCGGTGACCGCGATCTGGTAGTAGAGCTGCACGTCCTCCGGATCGAGGCGGGCCGCCAGCTCGGTCACCAGCGGATCGTCGTCGCCGACGACATCGACCAGCTGGGTCACCGCCGCGGCGTGCAGCATCAGCGCGATCTCACCCAGGATCCGCGAGTAGTCGGGCGCGTGCTCGGAAAGCGCCTGGATGCCTTCCCACAGCGCCTCGGCGTCACCGGCGCAGAGCGCGTTTACTACCCGAGTCAAATGCCCCCGCTCGACTGTGCCCAGCATGCTGCGCACGTCGGCCGCCACGAGCCGGCCGGCCCCGTAGGCGATGCCCTGGTCCACCAGCGACAGCGCGTCGCGCATGCTGCCGTCGGCGGCCAGCGCCAGCAGATGCAGCGCCTCCGGTTCGGCCTCGACCTCCTCGCGCTTCAGCATCCGCTCGAGGTAGTCCTCGATCAGCTTCACCGGCAGGCGTTTCAGGTTGAACTGCAGGCAGCGCGACAGGATCGTCACCGGAAGCTTCTGCGGGTCGGTCGTCGCGAGCAGAAACTTCACGTGTGGCGGCGGCTCCTCGAGCGTCTTCAACAGCGCGTTGAAGCTGTGCGTCGACAGCATGTGCACCTCGTCGATCAGGTACACCTTGTAGCGACCGCGCGCGGGTGCGTACTGGACGTTCTCCAGCAGGTCGCGGGTGTCGTCGACCTTGGTCCGGGACGCCGCATCCACCTCGATCAGATCCAGAAAGCGGCCCTCGTCGATGTCCCGGCACGCGCCGCATTCCCCGCACGGCTCGGAACCGACACCCTGCTCGCAGTTGAGCGCCTTGGCGAACACCCGCGCGATCGTGGTCTTGCCGACCCCGCGGGTGCCCGCGAACAGGAACGCGTGGTGGATCCGGTCCTGATCCAGCGCGTTCACCAGCGCGCGCACCACGTGTTCCTGGCCGACCATCTCGGCAAAGCTGCGGGGCCGCCATTTGCGCGCCAGGACTTGATAGCTCATCGAATCTTCGGAACCGTGAGGTTGGAAATCGCGCCCATTATCCGTCGCCGCTCCGCCGCGGCCAAAACTAAGGTGGCGTCCTTCGCCAGCCACACCCCGGCGCCCGAGTCCATTGCTGCCGCTGCTCCCTTCCGGGCCTGACGGGGTTCACAACTTGTCGTCGCGGGGGGACCGACGAAGGCCGCCATTGACCATCGCTGGCGGTCGGGCGCTGCCGCGCCGCCGGCGCGCGCCATTGTCGTCGCTTTCGGATTTTTTTTCACCCCTTAACTGGAGTACTGGCACGTTTTAGGATATGGGTTCGCAATACCTCTTGATATTGCTAATATGGGTCAATGAAAACGACGATCGATGTCCAGGACGAGCTGATGGTCCGCGCCAAGCGGTACGCCAGGAGCACCGGCGTGACGCTGCGCGCGGTGGTCGAGGAGGGCCTGCGCCGCGTGCTGTCCGAGTCGAACCGACCCGAGCCGTACCGCCTGCCCGATATGAGTGTCGGACGGTCGGATTCGCCGGATCCGCTAGAGGCCTGGTCGTGGCAGGACTTGCGCGCGGAGATTTACGGCGAGCCTCAATCGCGGTGATCGCGATCGACACCAATCTGCTGGTCTACGCCCACCGCCGGGAAGCCCGCCATCACGTTGCCTCGGCGGAACTGCTGCGTTCTCTGGCCGAGGGCGCGAACCGCTGGGCGATCCCGTGGCCATGCTGCTACGAGTTCTTCAGCGTCGTGACCAATCGGCGAATCTGGAACGACGCCGCCAGCACGCCCGATCAGGCCTGGCGCCAGCTTGCGGCGTGGACCACCTCGCCGAGCAATTCCCTGATCGGTGAAACCGAGGACTTCATCGAAATCCTGGAGAACTTCGCCCGCAGGCCGCGGGTGCGTGGCGCGCTGATCCACGACGCTCGGGTCGCGGCAATCTGCGTCGCCCACGGCACCGAACGGTTGCTTACCGCGGACCGCGATTTCGCCCTGTTTCCGGAACTGTCCACCCACAATCCGCTGGCCCCCGGTCGGACCTGATCCCCGATGGAAAAAAAAGCCCAGGTCAACGTCTGGTATTTCGTGCTCGCGGTGATCGGCATCCTGCTGATCCGCGACCTGTGGTCGCAGTGGAGCCAGGTCCAGGTGATCCCGTACAGCGAGTTCCAGCGATTGCTCAACGAGGGCAAGGTCGCCGAGATCGTCGTGACCGAATCGCGCATCCGCGGCACCCTCGTCGATCCCCTGCCCGACGGTCACACCCAGTTTTCGACCACCCGGATCGAGCCTGACCTGGCCCGAGACCTGGCGAACTACGACGTCAAGGTGACCGGTGCCAGCGAAACCTCGGCGCTGGGTCAGGTGCTCGCCTGGCTGATGCCAGCGGTCGTTTTCTTCGCGATCTGGCTGTTCGTCGTGCGCCGCATCGCCGAGAAACAGGGCCTCGGCGGCGGCTTGATGTCGATTGGCAAGAGCAAGGCCAAGGTCTACGTCGAGAGCGACACCAGGGTCACGTTCCAGGACGTAGCCGGCGTCGACGAAGCCAAGGCCGAGCTTCAGGAAACGGTTGCATTCCTGAAAGACCCGGGCACCCACGGCCGCCTCGGCGCGCGCATCCCGAAGGGCATCCTGCTGGTCGGCCCGCCCGGTACCGGCAAGACCCTGCTCGCGCGCGCCGTGGCCGGAGAAGCCGGGGTACCGTTCTTCTCGATCAGCGGCTCGGAGTTCGTCGAGATGTTCGTCGGCGTCGGCGCCGCCAGGGTCCGCGACCTGTTCGAGCAGGCGCGCAAGCAGGCCCCGTGCATCATCTTCATCGACGAACTCGACGCGCTGGGTCGAGCCCGCGGCGCGTTTCCCGGCCTCGGCGGTGGCCATGACGAGCGCGAGCAGACGCTCAACCAGATGCTCGTGGAAATGGACGGCTTCGAGGGATCGGAAGGCATTATCGTCATCGCCGCAACCAACCGGCCGGACGTTCTCGACCCGGCGCTGCTGCGCCC